>PAOL01000026.1 GCA_002708475.1 Oleispira sp.
GTGAGAGGTCGATGCTCATAGTATTTAACCCAACACTTTCTTAATAGTATTTAATAACTGATCCGGGTTAAATGGTTTGATAATCCAGCCTGTAGCACCAGCTTTCTTTCCTTCCATTTTTTTATCACCTGCTGACTCTGTTGTTAGCATCAATACGGGGACAAATTTATATTCATTTAATTTTCTTAACTCAGTAACAAATTCAATACCGTCCATAACTGGCATATTTACATCTGACAATACCAAATCAAATTTTTGTTGTTTGGCGATACCTAGTGCTTCACTGCCATCACATGCTTCTTGAACATCATAACCTGCTCCCTTTAAGGTAAACGCTACCATCTGTCGCATTGAGGCTGAATCGTCTACCGCTAAAATAGTTGCCATTGGCTAACTCCTTAAATAACTACTGCGTAATATGTTGTGTTAGGTCAAGTGACTCTGTAAGCCCTAGAAGCTCGGCCACATTAATAATTGATTGAGAAGGATTTACCCATTTAACGATATGCTCCTGCTCTTTTGACATACGAAATAAGCAAAGAATAAGTTGAAGGGAAGCGGTATCGCACTGTTGAACGCGATCTGCAATTAATTCTACACAATTGCTTTCTTGCAATGCAGACTCTAATTGACTGTATAAGCTCTCAACGTGCTCAATAGTCATGCGCTCACCACATTCAACCTGCTTTCCCTCTGACATGTCATTCCAACTCTATTTTCGTTTACTCTAAGAATAGACGGCAATTTGAAAGCTGCTCATTCAGATTGCATATTTAGGTATGACGGCAGAAATTTTTTTTCTTTAGAGGGAAATAGAGATATCTAAGAGATGTTTTTATAGCGATTTTTTATAATTACTTACTTGAATTTTCTGGATATTAATCTATATGAGGGAGGGGCGAGGCCATTTAGAAATTTCGATTTCTTGCACTGCGTGCAGCAAATTCATCCATCAACTTTTGATCTTGCTTTTCGGCTACCACCGATAGCTGTGAATTAAGTTTATCTATCAACTGCCGTAACGCTTGCGCCTTTGAACGCGACGTAAGATAGACTCGTTGCGCACCATCTGCCTGCTGCTGGACTAAATTAATCTGCTGCTGTTGATGCCCACTTGCATCTTTAATCTGCTCAATAAAAGCAATGGTATTTTGTACCTGCCCACCACGAATTGATGTAGCAGTATGACTGGTTAAATTACTACGATATTCGACCATATATTGCTCAAGCTGAGTCAGTTTTTCTTGCTCTTGTAACAACTTCTGTTGAAAGACCCCCCAGTTCTTCAAATCAGTCTTTTCTTTCTCTTCCGCCATATCTAAAACAAACTGTAAGCGCTTAACCCGTTGTTTACTCATGGGCTATCCATTTGCCATAGCTTGAGGATTAGGATTTGCAGTTTGCGGAACGTCCGGCAAAATAGAGTTTAACTGCTCTAAACTTTCAGCGATTTTGGCGCATTCATTAAGGTCTTGTTGTAAAAACTTTTGAATCAAAGGCATTCGATTGATCGCTAGATCAAGAGTAGGGTCCGAACCGGTTTGATAAGCCCCAACACTCACTAAATCTTTATTCTCTTGATAATGCGCATACAACTGACGCAACATTTGCGCCTTGCGCAACCACTCTGGAGATACAATTTGTGGCATCGCACGGCTAATAGATGCTTCAATATCAATAGCAGGGTAATGTCCTTCATCAGCCAATTTGCGTGATAAAACAATGTGCCCGTCAAGAATTGCTCGGCTTGCATCCGCAACGGGATCTTGTAAATCATCGCCTTCACTTAATACGGTATAAAACGCGGTAATCGATCCACCACCTGCTTCACCATTGCCTGCACGTTCTACTAACTTTGGAATTTTGGTAAATACCGAAGGCGGATAACCCTTAGTAGCCGGAGGTTCGCCCACCGCTAATGCAATCTCTCGCTGTGCTTGAGCATAACGTGTTAAAGAATCCATTAACATAAGGACATTTTTGCCCTGCTTACGATAATATTCAGCGACTGCCGTACAATACATAGCTGCTCTTAAACGCATTAATGGCGCGTCATCAGCTGGAGAAGCAATTACCACGGAACGCTTCATGCCCTCTTCGCCTAAGATTTCATCAATAAATTCTTTTACTTCTCGTCCACGTTCACCAATGAGTCCTACAACCGTGATATCAGCTTCCGTAAAGCGAGTCATCATTCCTAACAACATACTCTTACCGACACCACTACCGGCAAATAAACCGATACGTTGTCCGCGACCAACGGTTAGCAAAGTATTAATCGAACGAAGTCCAACATCTAAAGTGGTACGAATAGGGTCACGGTGCAAAGGATTGATTTGCTCTCCCTGTAAAGAACCTTGCTCAGCGTTTAGAGGACCTTTGCCATCCAATGGACGTCCAATACCATCAACCACNCGTCCNAATAATTGAAANCCCACAGGAACTCCATCAGANCCACTNAGAGGGCTAACTTTAGCCCCTGCNTGCAAACCATCAACTTGTTCAATTGGCATTAAAAAAACACGACTGCCATCAAAGCCAACGACTTCTGCTTCAATATTACTATCGTCTTCGCGCTCAACCATGCAGCGATCACCGATCTTAACGACAAGACCTTCGGCCTCTAAGGTTAGACCGACCATGCGAATCAGACGCCCGCTGGCTTTTTTCTTTAACGATAACTTATCAAGGTCGATGACTTTTAACTGGTCACTTAAACTCACAATGAATCACCATCCTCGACTTCACCATCCTCAACTTCTTCATCTTCGTCGGTTTCACCTACTTCTTCACTGACTTCATTTTCTTCGGCAACCTCAGATTCTTCAACAACGCCCTCTTGCTGCTCACCGTCAATATCGGTCAAATCNAANTTTTCGCANTGAGAGTCAATTANCTCGAAAACTTTCTGCATACGNTCTTGATGACTAAATTCAACGAGAGACTGCTTAGTCGTAATTCGAGCACTCCCNGTTGCAAGNNATTCATCNATTTCAAAATCTATTTTACGACCTAAATACGTTAAACCTTGCTCTAAATAAGGGGCATCAATAGGACTAACAAAAACTTGAACTTCTTCAGCACCACCTGGCAACTGATTTAACGCAGCAGTCACTTTTTTAACAATCTGATCGTCACCTTGCTCAAGCTCTCTTTCNATTATTGTTTCGCATGCTGTTTTAATCAGCTGGCTCAGGACCTGTGGCAAAGCGGCATCTTTTTCACTTAAACGCTGCTCTAATTGCTTTACGACGCTCACTAAATTTTCAGTAGCTAGCTCAATCTCATCTTTTCCTGCAGCCAGCCCTTCAGCCTGTCCCGCTTCAAAGCCTATACGATTACCTTCCTGCTTACCTTCTTTATAGCCTTCTTCTTTACCTTCAATATGCCCTTCGTTTTTACCTTCTGCTTCCCCTTTTTCACGGCCTTCATTTAATCCCTGTAAAAAACCTTCTTCATAACCTTCACTACGAATTGCTTCAAGTTCTTCAACGGTAATAGGCTCAACAACTTCAACTTCTTCTTCGGCTTCAGCCTCTGCTTTCTCTTTTTCTGCAAGTAATTCAGCTTTCGTTTTTTTAGGTCCACCTCTCCAGTAAGGCAAATCCCAAGGTTTAATATCGATATCTTCACTACCGGATTTAAACTCTTCTTCCTCACTTGGATCTATGGAATCGATAGCATCATTCATAATATTAAGCGGCAAAATGGTTTACACCATTGCCTCACCGCCTCCGCCTAATATCATTTCACCCGCATCAGCCAAACGGCGTGCAATGGTGAGAATCTCTTTCTGAGCATTTTCAACTTCGCTCACCTTCATTGGGCCTTTCGCTTCAAGGTCATCACGCAACAGTTCAGCGGCTCGCTTAGACATATTCTTGAATATCTTTTCTTGCACTGCGTTATCAGCGCCTTTTAAGGCAACAACCAAGAGATCTGTTGATACTTCACGCATCAATGCCTGAATACCTCGATCATCAACATCAATCAAGTTATCAAATACAAACATCAAGTCTTGAATCTGGTTACCCATATCTTCATCGCTTTCTTTTATCTGCTCAAGAAGATCATTGGCGATGGTGCTATCCACCAAGTTAACAATGCTAGCAGCCACTTTAACACCGCCCATTGTTTGTGTTTGTGTNCCCGCTTTACCAGAGAATTGACGCTCTAAGATATCATTTAATTCCTGTAGTGCAGCTGGCTGAACCGCTTCTAATGCTGCGACACGCATAATAATATCGAGGCGTACCTTTTCATCAAAATTAGATAAAATTTCTGCGGATTGATCAGGGTCTAGATATGAAATAACAATGGCTTGAATTTGCGGGTGCTCATGGCGAATAAGATCAGCGACTTGACGAGACTCCATCCATTTCAATGAATCTAAGCCTGTTGTACTACCCCCCAGGAGAATTCGATCAATTAATGCGCCTGCTTTGTCATCGCCCAATGCTTGTTTAAGCATATTACGAATATAATCATCAGAGCCTAAGCCCATGCCTGTTTGCCCACTGACGGCTTCGAGAAACTCAAGTACAACGCCTTCAACTTGCTCTTGACGCACATCTTGAAGTGTCGCCATAGATGTACCCACTTTCTGTACTTCTTTAGGGCCCATATGCTTTAAAATTTCGGCCGCGTCTTTTTCACCTAAGCTCATTAATAAAATAGAAGCCCGTTCAATTCGTGAAAGGTTAGCTAACAGCTCTTTCTGATTTGTCTCTGCTGGCATATTATCAGGCATTATGTTTCTGCACCTTGATCATTTTTCTGATTATTAATGTAGTCACTATCAAGTTACCCCTGCTCACTATTAACCCAAGCAATCACAACTTGCGCAACACGCGCAGGATCTTCAGCAATTAAACCTTTCAGTGCATCCAACTGACGCTCAAAGCCTTCTGAAGCACCTGGAAGTAAGAAATCATCAGCACCCGATAGCGTAACTCTATCTTCATCAAACTGATCTTCCATATCTGATAGTTCATCTAACCCGAGATCATCTTCATCCTTACCATTGTTGGCAATACTCTTAATCGTTGGACGAATTACTCCGAAGATCAAGACGAGTAAAAACAGTCCGGCAAGCACTTGTTTCATAATTTCCCAGAACCAAGGTTGCGTCCAAAACTCAGGGCTACCTAGACCAACTTCACCTTTACCCATAAACGGTGAGTTGATCACATTTACACTATCCCCTCTCGCAGCATTAAAGCCAACCGCATCTTTAACCAATATTTCTAAACGATCTAAGTCAGACTCAAGCCAAGGCACAAATTGAATGTCTCCCGACTCAGGGTCAATGGATTCCCTGTCGTTAATGACAACAGCAACGGTTAAGCGATTAATTTTTCCTACTTGCTGCTGTTTGTAGCTCATTGTTCTATCGACTTCATAGTTCCGTGTTGTTTCACTACGCTTTTCCATCGGAACTATCGGTTCACCCGTGGCTGGATCAATTTGTTCTGGTGCATCGGCTTCACCAGGAGGCTGGTTCGATAACGCACCAGGGATACCACCCTCTTTTGCATTAATCGTTCTCTGATCAATCAATTGCTCACTGCGAATAGCAATTAAATCAGGATTAAAAATTTCCTCAGACTGTTCAACTACAGTGAAGTCAATATCCGCAGATACTTCAGCCTTATAGTTTTCAATGCCTAACACCGGCTTCAGAATACTGTTTACACGAGTGCTAATAGAATCTTCAACGCGCTCGGTATATTGCAACTGTTTAGTTGCTAGCATTTCTTGATTATCATTTTCTATTTTTGAGAGTAAATTACCTTTTTGGTCAACAACCGACACAGCACCCTTATCCATCTCGCTAATTGAAGAGGATACAAGATTTACAATTGCCTCGACCTGATCTTTATGTAAATTAGCACCTGCATATAACTCTAAAAATACGGATGCTCTTGGCTTACGATGATCGCGCACAAAAACCGATTGCTTAGGAATTGCTAAGTGAACACGTGCATTACGAATCGCTTGTACGCTTGCTATAGTTCGGGCTAACTCCCCTTCCAAACCACGGCGATATCGTGCGCTTTCTATAAAATGACTAGTGCCTAAATTTGATTCGTTATCTAACAGCTCTAAACCTACTGTTTTATCATCAATAAGGCTTGCTGCTGCTAATTTTAAACGAGCTTCATGCAACTCATCAGCACGAACCATTAATACCTGAGATGTTGGATCTATTTCAAACTCAATACCTTCTCGTTGTAAAACCTCAATAATTTCTTGTGCATTATAATCCTGCATGCGGTTAATTAACGGCTTGTAACTAGGATCCTTTGACCAGATAAATATGGCAATAGTTAAAGCAATAGCTAACGCAAAACCACCTAAGATGGCGCCCTGTCTAACAATTGATAATTTGTTAAAACCCGCGACGACCGGATGAACATCTTGTTCTAATTCATCAATAGAATCATCTACGGCTAAATCAGAACCAGCATCTTCATTTGGTGAAGAAGGATTAGGAGTTGCTACTGCATTTTCCATTTAATAGCCCTCCTTAAATTGGCATGTTCATAACATCTTTATACGCTTCTAATAGCTTATTACGCACTTGAGACATTGCTTGAAAAGAAACGCTGGATTTTTGCATGGCGACCATTACTTCAGGTAAATCAACATCTGGATCTCCTTTGGTATATCGAGTCGATAAATTACTGGAGTGCATTTGTGTTTCATTAACTTGGTTAATCGCATTCCCCATCATATCGCCAATACTAGGGGTATTACCCGTTGGCGTAAGATTCATTTGATTACCAGGGCGCGTATCAAGCGCAGCGGCTCGATTAATAAAATCTTGTTGACTCATCTCATTACGAACTTGGGATTGATTCATAACAGAATTCATAGCGGCGCTAGGAGAAGGAGATGTGATTGAAGGATCAAGTTGACTGCGCTGTTGCTGCAACTGACTCGCAAAACTATTTTGCGGAGCGCCAACATTGTTCGCTTGCATACTCGCTGCTTGAGTATTTAAACCAGCCGAAGCAGTAGGGTCNGTGGTTTGTAATTGCTGGCGCACTTGACGCATCTGCATTAAAACAGAATTTATATCAGCGTTATTATTAACCATAATTTTCACCTCAACCTTTTCAAGTGAAATTGACACATCCAATCAACTTCACTTATATTTTTTTGGCACTTTGGCCGACTACCTATCCTTTTTGCAACTTACGGGCCAGTTTTTAAAATAAAATTCACACACATTTATTAAACTAATTGCGCTTCAATATCGACGCCTTCCTCACGCAACTTCGCAACCTTATAACGTAGAGTACGCGGGCTAATACCCAAACGCTCAGCCGCTTCTTTACGACTCGGCTCTTCATTGAGAGCTTGAATAATTAATTCAATTTCACGCTGTTTCAAATCACTTCCTAATGCATTCTCTGCCGATAAATCAAAAGACGTATTTTCTGTCACTTTTGGCATTTCAAACTGACGATTTTTCGGCACTGGAGTCAGTACTAAATCTTCCGCTGTAATTTGATTTCCTTGTTGCATAATCAAAGCACGCTGAACTGTATTATCGAGCTCGCGTACATTACCAGGCCAAGGATGAGTTAATAACTTTTTCTGNGCGTCTAAAGCCAATACCGGAACCGGCTTTTTCATCTTTTCTGCATGCTTTTGCAATAGCAATTGCGTCAGCGGCTCAATATCTTCAATACGCTCNCGTAATGGCGACCAATTTAATGGGAATACACTTAAGCGATAATAAAGATCTTCACGGAAATTACCTTCCGCGACATAATCAGCTAGTTCACGGTTAGTTGTGGCAATAATACGCACGTCTAAATCAATCGTTTTCTTACCACCTAAGCGCTCTACTTGCTGTTCTTGTAAAACTCGCAACAGTTTAGCTTGCAACGAAATATCCATTTCGGTTATTTCATCTAATAACAAAGTNCCGCCGTTAGCTTGCTCAAACTTTCCAGGCGTNGCGGCATAAGCCCCNGTAAANGCNCCNTTTTCATAACCAAACAACATAGCTTCNAGCATATTTTCNGGAATNGCNGCACAGTTAATNGCCACAAANGGCTCNCCTGANCGTAANGANTTNTGGTGAATATANCGTGCCAANACTTCTTTACCCGTNCCACTTTCNCCAGAAATNAATACNGTAGAATCTGTCACNGCTACTTTNTCAGCTATCTGAAATANGCGCTTACTTANNGCAGANTCTGCAATTGGNGCATCATCNATTTCAGNAACNATCNTNGGCTGATATTTATTAATGAGCGATAATAATTCTTGAACCTCAAATGGCTTCATNAAATAATCATTNGCACCTAACTGCATAGCTTTAACAGCCTGACCTACATCGCCATACGCTGTCATTAAAATAATCGGCAACCAAGGTTGATTTTTTTTAACATGAGCTAAAAGCTCTAAACCATCCAGCTCTGGCATATTAATGTCACTTAAAATAATATCCAAAGACGATTGCGCAATAATCTTTACGGCTTCAGAACCATTACAAGCGTCTTGTACTTGATGACCTTTTAGCATTAATGAGTCAACGATGGCTTCTCTTAAATTCGGATCATCTTCAACAACTAAAATTTNCATATTTTTCTCCAGTTCTTATTCTTAANCGCAAATGTTTTGAATTAACGATAAACAACTAATAGTTAATGACTCGCTGCCATTTTTTTATCAACAATAGGCTGAGCGGGTAAACGAACACTCGCAACAGCCCCTTCAGCGCCTGAAGTAATATTAAATTCACCATAATGAGCACGGGCAATAGCCTGCACAACAGCTAGCCCCAAGCCTGTACCATTNCTTTTCGTAGTNAAAAANGGCTGCAAAATTTGCTCATTAATCGCACTACCAAAGCCAGGACCATTATCTTCAATTTCAATTGTTACTTGATACTGCGAATCAATATTCACACGTACTTGTAATTTCGCACCTTGGCCACAAGCTTCCAATGCGTTATTGACTAAGTTCATTAATGCACCTATTAATGCATCACGATTACAGTGGATATGTACATCCACACGACTAATCTGAAAGTCGCAACTTGCGTTATTTTGCTGCAAAGGAATTTCAAGCGCTTCTTGCCAATCATGCAATAATTGCGACAAGGTTAAATCATCATTTAAGGGAGCTTCACCACGAGCAAAAATCAACATGTCACGTATTTGATGCTCTAAGTGATGCAAACGCTGCATCATTTTATTAGCGAATTTCTCACGTTGATCAGAAGTAAGATCTTGGTTTTGTAAATGTTCACCGTAAATCATCGCCGCACTTAATGGCGTACGAATTTGGTGTGCAAGAGATGCAACCATATTTCCCATAGACGATAATCGTTGGTGCTGGCTTAAACTATCTTGCAATTTACGTGTTTCAGTTTGATCAGTAATTAAAATAATTTGGCCAGGTTCAGAACCTAAAGAAGCGGTTTGCAAACTAACCCGTCGACCATCCACTAGTGATATTTCATGACCATCATCAGGCCTGGGACTAAAACTTGACGCAATCACATCACGCCAGCGCTTACCCAATAACATACTGCTATCACTACCAAGCTCTAACTCAGCCGCTTCATCATTTAACTGCCCTAAATTAGACTCATTAAAACTAGAATTTTTCTCACTCATAGAAGGCAGTAATAATGCCTGTGCTGCAGGGTTACATTCACGAATCCTACCTTCACCATCCAGCAGTAAAATTCCACCAGGAAGCATATGCAGTAAACTTTCAAGCCGCTCTGCAATGCGCTCTTTATCTGCCAGTTCACGCATTCTCTGGAATGAAACTTCTGCTAATTCACCACTAAGCTCTTCAACTTTAGATTCTAAAAATTCATAACTTTTAGAAAGCTGAGCAGACATAGAATTAAATAAATTAAATGCATCTTTTAACTGCTCACGGTTTAATTTCTCGTGGGGAGCAACATTTTTCTGCGTAGTATTAAGTAAAGCGACGTTAGTCATAACATCTCCTGCTTGTGTCGAATTATCGACATCAAAAAAGTATTACAGGGTATTCAGCAATTAGCGTGCCGCCTTTACGTCGTAATTATTTAAATAAAGCGTCAGAAAATAAATATAGAAAGGAAAAGGTAGGAGTATTAAATAAGGCGGAGAAATATGTTGTGAAGATTAAAAACAAAAAAGCCCATAAAACAGGGTTTTATGGGCTTTTTGACAAATCAGATTTTTTTATGCTGATTCTTTTTCTTTACGATTGAGATCATATTTACGCATTTTCTCAACTAAAGTCGTACGACGTATTTTTAATTTTTCTGCAGCGCGAGCGACAACACCTGTAGAGTCATCAAGCGCTTGTTGAATCAATGATTTTTCCAAATCATTTAAATATTCTTTTAAATCCAACCCATTTACCGGTAACAATGCAGGTGAATCAACACCAACCAAGCCATTATCTATCTGAGTAACATCGGCAATAACCGGAGCTTGCATCGTTCCATTTTCATCAGTTTCATCAACATGACGGAATTTCTTAGGCAGTTCATTCACTCCAACAACGCCATAAGGATGCAGAATCGCTAAACGTTCAACTAAATTAGCTAACTCACGAACATTGCCATGCCATTCATGGCGACATAACGACATAATTGCTGCTGAATTAAATCGAATCGATCCTCGCTTCTCATATTCCATACGAGAAATTAGCTCATTCAACAATAATGGTAAGTCTTCAACACGATCACGTAATGCAGGCATTTCGATAGGAAAAACATTTAGACGGTAATATAAATCTTCACGGAAGCTCGCTTCCTCAATCATACTTTCTAAATTTTTATGTGTTGCAGCAATAATACGAACATTGGTTTTCATGGTTTTAGTACCACCAACCCGCTCATACGTATGCTCTTGTAAAACACGCAAGATTTTAACTTGCATGTTAAGTGGCATATCACCGATTTCATCTAAAAATAGCGTACCGCCTTCTGCCATTTCAAATCGGCCTTGGCGTGCTGTAATAGCTCCAGTGAATGCACCTTTTTCATGGCCAAATAATTCACTTTCTAATAGCTCTGCAGGAATGGCCCCGCAATTAACAGGAACAAATGGACCTGATTTTCGATTGGAGTGGTAATGCAGATTTCGTGCAACTACTTCCTTACCTGTACCTGACTCGCCGGTAATTAAAACGCTTACATCTTTATCAGCAACCTGCATTATCAGTTCGCGAACTGTTTGAACTTGACGACTAGTTCCAACTAAACTTCTAAATAATTGAACTTCACGACGCTCAGCTCGAGTTCTATTATGGGTAAACTGTTCACGATAAACTTGGCAGCGATGCAAACTGTCTAATAATTTGTTGTAACTAGGAGGCATCTCAACATTTGCTAAAATCGCGCGGCGTAAATTCTCGGCAACATCATCGGTATTTTCATCACCAATATATAAAATAGGTGCACCATGATCCCACGCGATAATATCTTCAACGACTTTTGCTAATTTAATATCAGTACAACTTCCTAATAGCACTGCTGATACATCATTACTCTCGCCAACCTCAGCTTCAACCTGTGATCGCCAATTATTGCCATTCGCAGTAATTGCTTCTTCCCCAAGAAAATCAAGAATAACTTTAAGATCATGGCTTCGTTGAACGTTGTCATCAATCAACAAAACCTTAATTTCTCTCCACATGGGATCTTTGCCTTTGTTATATTTTGTAGTTGGTTAGCATCCCAGCCATCCACGCCATCATTTTGACTTCAGTATTAATAGTAAAGTAGCTAATCACTAATAGGTCAAACTTCTGACACAATTATTTTTCTAAGTTAAGATTTTTCCATAGACTACTTTTATAGCTGATTAAGTCGTAAAAAGACAAGGGCTTTTGAAGCCTTAACGTCAACTAAAAGACATAAAAAAGGTAAAAGAAGGTAATTTTTACAAATTACCTCTCTTTTAATGAGGAAATGATCAATGTTTATGCAGAATGGCTCGCCATAGATGCTTTAGGAGTAATATCCTGCTCAGAAGGCTTTTTTCTAGTGGATGCCAAATATTCGTCACGAATTCCATCCCAGCCAGTCTTAATTTCCAATAGTAAAGACATAACTTCGTCAACCATACTGACATCATTCAAGCTTGATGCCTCTAATAGGCGGCGATTCATATAGTCATATAAACGATCAAGATTCGCAGAAATATCACCACCTGTTTCATGATCTAAACTCGACTGCAGAGTTGCAATGATTTCCATTACTCTGTTAAGCAATTTCGCTTTGCCTTGATGGTTTTTTTCTTCAATCATGCCTTTTGCTTGCGACATTCGAGTTAATGCACCTTCCATCAACATCTGAATTAAGCGGTGTGGATCGGCTCCAGCAACTTCCGATGTTGCACCTACCTGGCGGTATTGATTTGCACCCTTGTTATACATGGCTCAGCCTCTTAGTTGATTCTGTTTTACATAACTTAGTTACGGCCATAAATAGATTTTCTTTAATTATTTGTTACTGATTATTTGTAAATATAACGGTAAAGCACTGCCGCTAAGAGCGGCAAGCAACTTTAAAAACAATAAAAGAAACGCCTAACTTGTTGATAATTAAGATTAAAAATACTTGGCACTAGCCTTGCTAAGTCATTGTAACTAGAAATAAACTTTGGTATTAACCATGAACCTTTTACATGCCTCTAATACAAGAAAACCAGATCACTTAGACATCGATTCTTATGCTCAACTAGTACAAGAGGCGACTCAAGAGTTTTCTGCATTGCAATCTAATAAGCTATCCGCATCAGCTAATAATGAATTATTAGAGTCTGCCTTACATAAGGTTCAACATGCATTAGAAATTAACGCCACTGGCATAAAGGGTTTAAATTTATTAGCACGAATTGAATTATTCCGTGATCAGCCTCATCAAGCATATGCGATTATTAAACGCGCTCTGCACGCCAAACCCGATAGCCCAACAGCCTTATACAGTGCTGGGCATATTGCATTAGCGTTAGGTCAGCTTGAAAAAGCCGAACAGCATTTTAGTGCCTCATTAAAAATATCAAAAGTGGCAACGCGCTCAGCATCATCTCTTGCTTACACTTACCTAGAACAAGGCAAATACGTTGAAGCGTTTCAGCTTTATCAAGAACTGATCAAGACCCAAGCCAACGACCCACATATTAGGAATAAGTTATTTGAATCTGCTTCACATATTAATGCCGATTTTTATTCACAAGAACTGGAAGCAAACCTACTGCGCTACTTAAATTTTGAAAATGTTGATCACTCTCTATTGAGAAATTTAATTACCACACTACTGCATCATAAATTTCAAATTAACCAAGCCAGCACACCATTAGAATTTGATCAAATAGCCGCCGACCCATTATTACTAGGCAGCCTAAAGCGCTTTTATTTTTGTGATTCATTATTAGAACGTCTCTTTATTAGTCTAAGACAAACCCTGTTATTCGACACGGTGCAAGATATGACTCTGCCTAGCGCACATATTAATCTAGCACACGATATGGCAGTACAGGCACAACTAAACGAATACGTTTGGCCCGTCACAAAAGACGAAGAAAAAATAATAGACGGCTTAGGAGATTTATTATTAAAAGTCACACAAGAAAGCCAATGGCAACTTGAAGATATTGCCCCCGCACTCCTAATATTGGCGCAGTATCAAGATTTATCAAAATCAAAACTTGCACCAGCATTAGCATCAGCTCAAGTAAAACAGGCATCAAAAAGCAGCTATCTGGCTGATATTATCGACTACGCCATAATTAATCGGGAAGCAGAAATTCAACTGGCAGAAACAATTCCTTATTGGGAGCCCATGAACACCCATCGAAATAAAGTCTCAATAAAAGTACAAAGCCAGTACGAAGAAAACCCTTATCCGCGCTGGAAAGACATTGGATTCAACACCGCCAGCAGTTATCAACAGGCTTTATTAAAAAACTTCCCTGAACTAAACCTAAGCCACTGGCAAGGTAAGCAAAAGTTAAACGTCTTAGTCGCAGGATGTGGCACTGGCCGCCAAGCCATTCGCTTAGCCAGCTACTTTAACGACTTAAATATTATCGCAATCGACCTTAGTGGCCGCTCGCTAGCCTATGCTAAGCAACAAGCGGATAAATACAAGGTCAATAACATTAAATTTATTCAGGCTGACATACTAGAATTCAATAACTTCCCTATGTTATTTGACGTTATAGAATGCTCTGGTGTGTTACACCACATGGAAAACCCTGAGCAGGGGTTAAAGAGTTTGAATGCGTTATTATCACCCACTGGCGTTATGAAAATCGCCCTGTATAGTAAAGCAGCACGTAAGCAAGTAATCACTTTCAGAAAATTAATCGCAGAAAGCACACAACAAAAAGAACAAGGCGGCAGCACAACATTAGACCAACGCTTATTGCGCCAAGCATTGTTAATGAAACAGATTCCAGGAGACTGGAGCGATATAGTTAACTCACCGGATTTTTACAGCATGAGTAATTGCCGCGACTTGATCTTTCATGAACAAGAGCACCAATTTACGCCCAATAAAATTTCAGAATTGCTAGCGAACAATCAACTCGACTTCATTGGTATGTTACCCACCACCAGCGCGCGTCAAATATTCGAAAAAGAAATAGGTAAACTGATCAATAATAATACACTAGAAAACTGGGATAAAGTTGAGAAAAAGGAAGACGAAATTTTTGCCGGGATGTATCAATTCTATTGCCGCAAGCAATCGAATATAGAATTTCTATGATATGTAATGTAGGTCGCGGCTTTAGCCCGACAAATCATTTCAAAAAAACGTTGGTCTAAAGACCAACCTACAAACTATCTACAATAAAACAATCTTCAAACAAATAATCTACAATAAAATGTAGGTCGTGGCTTCAGCCCGACAAGTAACGCAAAAAAAGTTGGCCTAAAAACCAACCTATACTACTAAAAACTAAAATTACTTATTCGCATTATTCATTGCTTCAAACTGCTGTGTAATAAAATCTCCCGTAGAATTTAACTTTGATACAATCGCGTCATTATATAAAAACTGACTTTTTAAACGCGCTTCTTGCGCAGACATACGCTCATCTAACCTTTCACGTTTCTCTGTCAGCTTTAACTTGTCATTATCTAAGGCATTTAATTTATTAGAAATAATACCATCGCCAGAATCCAACATCGAAAGCAAGCTTGCATTTAATTGATCAGCAAAACCCGACACATAAGTAAGTGTTCCACGGTCACCGAGCACTCCACCGGTAATTTTCATACGAATGCCGCTAGAAGGATCAATATTACCCACTTGCGCTTTACCCGTTTCACCGTCAGCCATACCATTCACAAAGCCAAATATCGCCGAAGTAGGCCCTGGAACATCGACCATTTCAACAGAGGACTCTTCTCCCGTTGATGCAGAAATAATTCCAAACTTTTGATACGAGAAAGAAGAAGGATCATCGTTGTATTCTACTTTTACTGATATTTGATCAGCACTGAAAGTAGGATCGTCATTAATTGCCGTTTGCAATGCTGCTGCTAAAGCTTCACCACTATTATAAGGGGCAGGTTGCGCTAAACTAATCGTGCGCTCAACTCCATCCACTTTAATTGTGAAAGTATTATTAGTCGCATCAAGGTTAACACCTAATGAAAAATCAGCTGCTGCATCCGCAATATAAAAACCATTACTGGCTTTTTTATTACCATCAGTCGCAGAAAGATACTGACCACTGCCTTTGGCTTCTACTCCATTAATAGTACCCTCAACATTTTGTCCAACCGCCACTTGAGGGCTATAAACAGAGGCATCCTGCAAGCCGAAAATTGAAATCGCAGCAGGGTCTAGATCACCAAACGAAACCTCAGTGGCATTACCCCCGACGTTAATTTGGAGAGAGCCTAGATCTGTTTCAGAATCATAAACATAACTCACATCCGCATTCACGTCATACCCATAACGGCGGGTATCATCAAAGCCCAAGGTATCGTAACCATTCGATACAGTACTGGCTGCTAAGCCCAAATTCGCAGAAGCATTAGCATCAATATTCTTAACTTCAATACTTGAGCCTGAGCCATACGTTGCTGCTGTTTTCACGCCATTTTTAGATTGGGTTTCAAAAAATAAATTACCGCCGCTATCTAATTTAGCAACAACATCACCTTCAGTGAAAACACCACTGGCTTGCAACCCAGTATCCAGCGCGCGCTGAACCATGGCTAACGTAGACGATGCGTCATTCGTTCCTGCACTGCCATCCGCATTCACATCAACATTAATATCAACGCCATCAATCGCTAATGTAAAATTAGCATTATTGCCCACGCCACTAAAATCTATGCCCGTGGTAATGTTAGTCACCGCAGAACTGGTATCGCTCTGCGCACCACGGCCATCAGAGGTTATTTCTAAATATTCATTATGCCCGGTAGCAACCGATGCCAACTTCAAACCCGTACCGTCTAAACTGGCGGTTACAATACCCGCACCAAAAGCGGTATCTAAAGCCGCCTGAATATTAACGATATTGTCTGGATCGTTACCATTAACCACCACTTCTTTTTCGACACCCGAAACATTCAATGTAAAACCCGAATTAGCGGTAGTGAAGTCAATAGGCGCACTGATATCTCGACTGCCTGTGCCCGATTCACCGCCCTTGGTTAGCCCTGCAAAGGCCGCATCGGTACTTAGCGCCGTATTCATCGCCGCTTCAACCGCTGTCGCTAAATCTGCCCCGGTTAAATAGGTTCCCGCAGGCACATTTACTTTTGCCGTTGTGCCAATACCATCAACCGCCATATTAAATTCAGTGGCCGAACCCAGCGTTAAACCGGCATCATCACCATTAGTTTGCACACCTTGCGAACCGTTTAGCCCCAATACAATATCGCTACTGGTACTGCCTACAGCACTTAATTCAATTTGTTGTGCATTGCCTAATGCCGAGGTAGTAAAGGTTAAAAATCCATTATCATCAAAATCAGCAATCACTCCACCACTCAAAGCAGTGGCATCAATGGCGGTTTGAATCGCCTGCAAGGTATCTTTACGATCACCAATCACGCTGTCGCCGTTTAAATCATTGCCCGCCGCGTTCGCAGATACCGTCACCGCAATCGGGCCACCACCAATATCCAACGAAAAAGTCGCATTATTCGCAGCAAAATTAATCCCTTCCGATTCTGCAACAGCTTTATTACCAGGCTGCGTTGTCGAACCCTTACCTAAAAAAGCATCGCTGCCCAATGAGGTCAATGAAACACCTTCATAAAGCCCTTTACCTAAGGTATTAAACCCTAACGTATTGGCGCTATTAGAATCGGTACTGGTAAACGAGATTCTTGAATCTGCACCGTACTTATTTGAGGTAATCGAAAAGTTTTTATCGGTTGCGCTGTAATCAACGGTCACGCCATAAGAAAACTTTTTATAGGTTTCGTTACTGTTAATTTGAAAACCAATTTGCTTAGCTAACTCTTCACCCGTGGCATAACTGCCCGAGACTAGGGTGATTTGTTCGTTCTTGCCATTTAAGTTTAAAGTAAAATTATTATTACTTTCGTCAATCGTCACNGGGCNANAAAAANCCAANCCCGCCACACTGCCGCCTTGATAAATGGCTTGCGTCGCTAACTGAGTCACCTCAATACCATACGTCCCCGCCTTGGTATTAATAGAATCGTTTACATAACGAATTTGCGCATCGTCAGCGGTTCCACTTTTAGCCAAAATACTAATAATAGAATCACGATCTTCTTTCATNGCTTTTGAAAAAACAGCCGGATCAAACTCCAATAAAAAATCANTNTTTCTATCGGTATTCACNCCCANNTCGGTNAANGANCGNTANTTNGTNCCCGCNAAACCATCAATTGGTTGGCTAATCATCGAACGNACCTGCGANTGAANNCCNCGNANGGTNGAATCNCCTAANAANAAACCCGCTTGATCGGTATCNGAATTGTACGANGTNAATTCATCTGANAANTTTTTGAANTCGTTATACGCATTCACAAANTCTTGAATTTTTTCTTGAATGCCTGCGGTATCCGGTGCAACCACAATCGAAATGGGTTTACCGACATCCGCCGATAATAAATTCAGCGTAACCCCTGGTACCACTTCTTCAATGTTATTAGATTCACGGGTAATAGTAAGACCATTGGCTTTTAATAACGCATCTTCGCCTTTTGCTGTTTCCGCCATCGTGCCTGGGCCGTTTTGCACTTCGTTGAACGCAATGGCAGAAAGCCCCGTCGTTGCCGCTGCCCCTGTTTCATCCAAGGTCATAATGCGCATGGCATTATTCTCGCCAGTCTCTTCTGCGGTAATCACCAAACGATAACCCGAGCCATCGTTAATAATCGATGCCTTAGCGCCGATATTGGCATTATTAATCGCTTCGCGAATACCGCTTAAGGTTTTATTCGAATCATCAATGGTAATCGGTGGGCCGCCTTTAGTCGGGTCAACATCTTGGCTTAAAAAACCACCGGTGCCATCGTACGTAATGGCACCAAAGGTAATTTGAATTTCACCCGTACCCATAATTTCATCGATACTGCTATACGCATCCGTCACAACACTGTGAGCTTTCGCCGTATTTAATACTTCTACACTGTAGGTGCCGGGCTCTGCAAGAATAGAGGCTTCTGTGGTTAAGATAGATTCATCAGAAGAGGAGGCCGTCGTAGAACCCGCCGTAGAAGGCAAAGACAATGCACTGGTCGCAGACTGTAAGGTAGACGCTAACGACTTGATTTCGCCATAGGCGGTAATGCGCGCATCTAATATTGTTTCATCACGCTCCAAGCGCTTATCGGAGGCTTCACGAGTGGCACCGACAATTTTTTCAACCAAGTCGTTGGTTAACACACCCGATCCTAACCCTAATGATTCAATAGCCGCCATAGCGTGCCTCCGCTCTTCAAAATATTCACACTGAAACGCAAAAACCCCAGTACTAACGTTATCGGCCAGTCTGGGGTTATTTTTAGCGGTGTTTTCAAAATATGCGTATTAGATCTATTAAATAGTCTCTAATGTCACACTTGTGCGCTAAACAATAACGATGGTTCTTCATCATTCAAGTTTTGCGCCAACTCCAAAGCTAATTCGTTCGGTATCTGACGAATCAATTCTGATGACAGTGTGTCGTACACTTTAATCACGGTTTTACCACTGTCTTCATCCATTTTAAAATCAAGGGTTCGCTCGGTTGATTGCACATAATCATTCAGTTTAGAAACGGCATCTTTCACCTGATCGTCACTGGCTTCGGCAATCGCCTTCACGTTTTGTGGCAATTCTTTGCCACTCTCAACTTTACTACCGGCTACGGCACTCACTCCTGTGGCTTGCTCTTTTCCGTAAGCACCCGCCGCAGCAGAAGAGGATGAAAGCGGTTTTGTATTCTGTTGAACGAGCGACATGCGGTCGTTCATGGTTGCTTTCATATCGTTCATAAATCACCTCAATGGCTAAGATTCATAACTCTTAAAGGTTAAACCCCTCTATCTATGATAGAGGGGTTAAGTCCAAGACTTACCCTAGAAGAGAAAGAACCTGCTGGCCGGATGCGTTAGCCTGGGCTAGTACCGAGATACCCGCCTGCTGTAGCACGTTAGTACGCTGCAGTTCCGCTGTTTCTGCCGCGAAATCGGCATCTTGAATTCGCGAGTTCGCCGAGTTCAAGTTTTCAGAGGTAATTTGCAAGTTACTTACGGTAGATTCCATACGGTTTTGAACCGCACCTAAATCGGCGCGCTGGCTGGCCACCTGAGCAATGGCGTTATCCACTGCGACAAGCGCTTTTTGAGCACCTTCAAAGGTTCTGATATCAATATCCGTTAATGCTTGACCATCTTCACCGCCACCGAAGGTTCCTGCAACTAAGCCTGAGTCATCAAGACCTTTGGAGCCGCTTGTGCCGAAGCTTACTTCAAATGCAGAAGCTGACGAAAGACTTACAGTCGAATAAGTAGTTTTAGCAGCACCTGCTGCTGTATATGCTGAATCACCAGTAGTAGTGCCTGTATCTTTGCCAACGTTAGTTGAACTTAAACCGAAATTTTCGATCGTAGTACCAGCATCCAAGATAGTATCTCCAGATGCCCCACCAGCGATTGCACCAGAACCAAATTCAGCAAATAATGAAATGTTACGGCCATCTGCAGCAGTTAGCGTTAATGACTGCCCGTTATCTGAAGCGACCACACCGGTCTGACCAGATACTTCATTAAACGCAGTAATCGCTGCTGCTTTATTTTTCGAATAATCCATGGTTTCTGATAGATTAATGTCTACACCATTTACAGTTAACTTAATAGTTTCTCCCGCAGCCAGCGTACCATTAGCACCAGCATTTAATGCAGTAGTTCCATCACTTCGGCCATTAGCACCACCTGTTACTTCTGTAGCATTTACTGTTGCATTAACACCGGTTTGTTCAGATGCTTTATTAATCGCAGCAGCAATAGCAATACCAGAAGCAGCAGCGTCAGAGGATCCAGCTTTCGTATCTGATGCAGTATCATCCAAAGTACTAGACGCTGCAATTGCCACCCCATTAATAACCAAATCACCATCACTTAATCGTTTTTCTGATGCCTTGGCTTCGTTTGCTGCTTTAGCAACATCGTTATTAGTTATCCCCGCCACAGTAATATCAGCATAACCTGCGGCATCAAATACTGCTTGAATATCAGAAGCTGCAGCCACAGCGGCAGCTGTCCCTAAGGTAATTCCCACGGCAGTACCTGCTGCAGTAACTGCGGCAGCATTTGCAATATTTGCACCCTCAAGAGCTGCTAGCATTGTTGCATCTCCATCAGACCCACCAACATCTTGCTTAGTAGAAGTTGTTACAGCAGTTTGAGCACTGTAATTTCCTGCTGCCAACCCAGAGTTAGCTAAATTACCGTTACCCGTGTTATCACCACCCGTAATATTAATATCGGTATTGGCATTTTCTGCTGTAAGCGTGAAGCCCGCTTGAGATTGTACCGCCGCCGCCGTCGCAGTATTTGAATCTGCCAAGCCAAACCGCGTTAAATCATTTTCAGCAGCACTGGTTAATGTAATATTTCGACCATCTGCCGCAGTTAAAATAACACCACCATCATTGCCACCATCTGAAGCTGTAACACCTGTTTGCTCTGCCTTTGCATTTATTGCAGCAATTACTGAGCCTCGGGTTGCAACCTTATCTGAGTCAGTTGTATTTACTGTCCCCTGTACCGTGATATCAACACCGTTCAAGCTAACGACTCGTGCTGTTGAAGCATCACCCATCGCGGTCGTAGATGCCATATCAAAGCCAAGTACAACATTCTCATCAACTGTTGCAGTAACCCCTGTTTCAGCAGAAACTTCATTAATCGCTGCGGCTTTTGCAATGCCTGACTTTTCTTTGTCCGCAAAAGAAAGTTCATCATCACCGGATACTGATGCTCGAATATCCTTGCCGTTAATAACCAAGTCACCATTACCTAACTTTTTATCAGTACCTTGCGCAGAAACACCCGCTTGATCAGAAGCACCTAGCTTATCGGCGGTTAATTCAGCAATCGATACATCAAGAGTTTGACCGGCATTGGCACCTACTTGGAACGTTGCAGAGAAAGAACCATCTAGCAGTTTGCGACCGTTAAAGTCGGTTTCTTCAGAAGTACGAGTAATCTCAGCGACTAGCTGGCTGACTTCTGATTGCAGTGCGTCTCTATCCACATCGGAGTTGGTCGCGTTAGAAGACTGTACCGCTAGCTCACGAATACGCTGTAGGTTGTCGTTCATTGAACCTAACGCGCCTTCTGCGGTTTGTGCTAGTGCGATACCATCACCTGCGTTACGTACGGCAACGTTCAGACCTTTAATCTGAGAGGTGAAACGAGTAGAAATTGCCAAACCTGCGGCATCGTCTTTCGCACTGTTAATACGAAGACCTGATGATAAACGCTGTAGCGCTTGCTGGTTGGAAGACTGTGATTTGTCCAAGTTACGCTGTGCGTTCAACGAGGCAATATTGGTATTAATAATTTGTGGCATTGTAGTAACCCTCTGTCAGTTTTGAACGCCCAAGCTTCTGGACAATTCTTTAATTCGTTATCTATTCAATAAGGTTAACGACACGATTTAGGATTACTTTAGAAATTCTTTTGCTTTTGTTTAGTTGCGTTTGGAATAAAGGATTGGATTTTTACAACTTGATACAAGACAAGGCTCGTTGTTGGCCTAAAGACCAACCTACAATATTGCAAGCTGTTGGCCTAAAGACCAACCTACAACACAGTAAAATGTTAGCCTGAAGGCTAACCTAGAATACTTCAAATGGTTGGCTTAGATCTGATTAAAGAGAGATAGGTTCTGAATCTTGGCATAACTTTGCTGTGCGGTTTCTAGCAAGAACGATTGCAATGATAATCGACTTACTGCTTCGGCAAAATCGACGTCACTGAGTTTTGATAATATTTCTTTGCTCACCAAGTCGATGTCGGCCGATAGCCCCTCTGTATTTTCAACCACGTTGAGCCTTGCCCCTACTTCACTTCGTACTTGTGAAATACTGGATTGGGCAAAGGCTAGGTTGTTAAGGGTATCTTCTAATAAGTTGGTGAGTGTTGCGCTATCGGTCGGATTGTCTTCTAAATTGTTGAGGCCATCCATTAAGCGATAGATTGTATCGGTTATGCTTTGTTTTTCGGAGGAGTTTACTAAGAACTCATCACCAGGTTCGGGCTGTCCACTTACTTTTACCGCAATTCCAGCGACGACTATTTCAGTGCCTTCCGAGTAGGCTTGTGCTGACATTCCTTCTACTACTCGGCCATCGCTGGCTTGGCGTATCGTGTAGTTTTTTCCCGGTGGGGTAATGGCAGAGTCGGCATTAAAGGTAATGACCAAGTCTTCTGGGTAGAATTCTTGGTATTTTTCTTCGTCAACGACAAAGCCAGGATTTATAAATGCGGTGCCTTCGTTTAATGGGTTTACGGTTGTATTGAATGTATTGTCGGCGGATTGCACATCGACAAATAAGTTTTTGCCGTTATCACCTGTTGCAACTGTGGTAGATGATGCAATGGTTAGAAATCTTTGGCCTTCGTCTCCGGCGTAATCGTAGCGACCGTTTTCATTTTCTTGAAACGGTAAGGTGCCCCCTTTAAAACCACCGAATAAGTATTCGCCCCCAGCATCTTTTGAGTTCATTAGGTCGACGGTTGCGCCAAGAATTTCTCTCACTTCTGCGGCTATAGCTTGGCGATCGGTAATGGTCATACTACCGTCACCGGCTTTTACGGTAAGTTCTTTTAAGCGGGTTAGGTTATCGGTAATACCGGCAAGCTGTGTTTCTTCTAACGTTAAGCGCCCTTGAGCACCTGTCATATTTTTACCGAACTGTTCTCGCAAAGCTTGGTCTTGTTGCAGTTGCAAAATTTTTGTCGCAGCAATTGGGTCGTCTGCTGGGGTTAATACTCTACGGCCAGTTGAAACTTGCTGCTGAGTATTATTCACTTGATTCTGATTATCTAATATCGAATTCAGCCCTTTATTAAACGACTGCAAGGTAGATATACGCATCTTTAAAGTCTCCTTTTGACCGAATGACTAAATGTATTTTTAAAAAGTATTGATAAGTGTGTCGAAAATATCACGGGCTACTTGAATCACTTTTGCTGAAGCGTTGTAGGCCAGTTCATATTGAATCAAAGCCGCTGCTTCTTCATCTAGGTTGACCCCTGAGCTGCTCACAACGGCATCCTTTGAGTTGCGCAATAACACTTCACTGGATTCTTTGTTGATTTGTGCACGACTGGTAATCGAGCCGACCTCTTCTACTAGGGTGGCATACGCGCCGCTGTAGCTGGCATTGCCATTAATCGTATCTTTAGTTTGCAAGTTTCCTAAACCCACGCCATTTCGACTATCACTGGTTCCGTCTTGATTAAACTTAACCGTAAATTCATCACCGTTTTGCACTAGTCCATCAATTTCTATTTCAAATCCAAAGTGGACGGGTTCACCTACTGGGTTAGTATCAAATAAATTATTACCTGGTGGTTCAATTTCTAAGCTGTAGTTTTCATCCAGTACGATTTTAACTTGGCCGCCCATGGTAATTTTATTACTGCCGTTAGGACCTGTTCCTGATACTTGTAAGCGTGGCTGAAAGCTAATGTCGCCTTTTTCATTAATGCCCACATCAACACTACCCGAAAATGACATACCACTGGTTTCTAGTTTTGATTTTATTTCATTCAGTACATCAGCGCCCGTTAGATGAGTTCCGGTTAATTCAATACTATATGAACCCTGCCCTGGTACATCAAAATCGTAGGTATACGGGCCGCCTGATGAAAAATCATAACCCTCAAATTCTGATAGATTGGTAAAGGTTGCTTCGCCGGTGGAGGTTAGTTCTATATCGTCGCCATTGGATATTTCAAAGCTATCGCCTAGATCTCCTGTTACATCAAAAGCAATATCTTCCCCATTCAGTGCGGTAATGGTTACGGTTTCGCCATCACTTTTTGCAATGATGCCCAACTCTTGAAAGTCATAATTTGCATTAATTCGATCGGCAATAAAGTTGGGATCAATGGGATCAGGCACAATTTCTGGGTAACCGTCTTCATATTTAACTTGGGTTCCCACTAACGTATCCGTTATTTCTATGCCGTTAAGCACCAATCCCATTCCCATTAATGGAGAAATATCTTCAGTAAAATTAGTCAGCTGTACCGTTGTACGAGCGCTGGCTTCTACCCCATCACGTTCTGATAGTAATCGTGCAATTTCTTTTGCGGGGATATTTGCATCGGTAATTAATAGCGGCTGCGACGTTTGCAAACCTGTATTAGGATCTTCCCGATTAATGGTAATGCGTTCTGGAAAAAATCCATTTAAAGCATTAACCGTTGATGCAGGCGCAGGTGCTTGATAGGTAGGCGAAACAGGCAGATAACCACCAAAGCTAGTAAAGCCGGTTTTGCCTTCATCCGGTGGCAAAATGCTGTTTGATATTCCCGGCACATAGGTTTGGTTCATGAGCGGCGGGAATAATGGAATCGGGTTACCCGGATCGGAGTTATCTAATACGTCGTAACTGGTTGGCGAAGTAAAACGAATGATTAAGGGCGGGTCCATTTCGCCTTCACTGGCAAGGTATGGCGTATCCATGTCGTACACATTGCCCTGAGAAATAGCGCCAGTGCCACGGTTACCAATGGCTGAGTCGGTGGAGATTGGCGAGGCAATTGCGATTTCTTCCCCGCGGGTTATTTTCATTTCAATATCACTGGCCCCCGAACGTGTTGGGGTAAATAGAAATTTATCCCCCGCTTGAAAGGTGCCTGCTTCTAATCTAATTTCAAAGCCGTCTATTTCTAATGTTTGTGGTAAAAAACCCGTCAGTGCGGTGGTGGCTAATTCTTCGTTTGTTTTATCGTTATATACCTTAAAGACAGAATCCCCTGGGCCTGGAAATTCCATTCGGTAGTTATCAACGGTTAGCTGTGATGTATCGGTTATATGCAGTGAAACTAATCGATCGTTTGGCAGTTCATTACGGGCATCACCTTGCACACGTAAGTAGGTATTTGCTGGGGCGTTTATGTCTTCGAAAAAATTGCCTCCTTTTGAACCTTCAAAGTCGATGCCCAACTTATGTTGCTCATTAAACGTTTCATTTATACTCATTGCCACACGGCCAAGGCCGTTGATGGTTGGTTCTAATACTTGCTCACGAAATTCGAGCATACCCCCAAGCTGCCCGCCTTTAATTTCTGCGGTAACCTCTTGAACTGCATCACCACTACGAAAATATATTCCAATTCGTGAAGGGTCCGTATTACCTGCTTGAGCAAAGATTTCATTTGACTCATTACCTATAACAAGTGTTTGACCATTACCAATAAAAACGTTTAATGCACTACCATCTTGAGCAACAGTTTCAACAGCAACTAACTCTGAAAGATCCGTAATTAATTTATCACGCTGATCAAGCATGTCATTCGGTGGGCTACCATTTGATGCAGCCAGCGCAAATTGAATTTGCTGATTCAGTTCGGCAATGGCATTACCAATGGTCGTAATTTCACTGGCTACTACTTCTATTTGGCCGTTTATGATCTCACTTTGTGCATTAAGACGGTCGTTAATACTGGAAAAACGATCAACCAAGCCGTTCGCTTCAGAAAGTAATACTTGGCGCGCAGGCAATGAAGATGGATCGTCTACTACTGATTGCAATGCACCAAACATTCGTTCGACACCAGGTTGAATCCCCGTGCCTGAGTCTGCCAATAAGCTATCAATTTGCGAGGCGTTTAACGATAGCGTATCAAATTCATTGAAGATCGAGGTATCACGCTGCATTTGTTCGGTTAAGAATTCATCATAAACGCGCTGAATAGAATCAACGTTAACACCATTACCGGTCCATACACCGCCAGTAAATTGAGGGGTATTCTCATTAAAGTTAACCGTCTGGCGGCTATAGCCTTCTGTGCCTGCATTAGTAATGTTATGGCCAGTTACGCTCAGTGCAGTTTGCTGAGCTTTAAGGCCCGAGATTCCTATGCCTAATAAATCAGCCACGTGGCACCTCCACGCTGTTTTGTGCTACTTGCGTACTCTTTAATGTTTCATTCATTAGTTCGCTATTAGCAATACGGGTAATTTTTTTCGCGTATTCGGGATCTGTTGCATAACCTGCTTGTTGTAATTCTGTTGCATACTGTTTGATATTCTTTCCAGCTGCCATGGCTTTTTCATAACGTTCAGCTTGTAAAAATTGCGAGTAATCTTTTAAGCCTGCTTCAATACTAGGGTATGAACGGAAATCGGCTTTTTCCGTTACACGCTGACCTTCGCGATACTCATGAGTTGTTACCGTTACTGTATCTCCATCCCAACGATGATCGGCTTTAATACCAAAGAAATTGAAACTGTTTTCTCGCTCACCACTATTAACTTCTTTACCGTGAATCATGAACTTTCCCCAGCCTGTTTCTAGCGCTGCTTGAGAAATAATGGCTTTAAGACTAACACCCATTTCTTTAGCGATTTTTTCAGCCGCTGGGTATAATTTCTGAATAAAATCTTCTGGACTAATAAACGCACTTATTTTTTCTGCGGTTAGATCAGTTACTTTGATAACTGATTCTTGCAATTTACTCTCTGACTGGACTAACTCAGGATTTTCAACTTCTACTTTTTTGGGTTTTACAAAGCTAGAATCAATAGCGAACCCTGATTTTTCAGCAGTGATAGGAGATGAATTTAATTCAGTATTTTTCTTTTCTATTTGCTTAAAATCGATAGTATGAGAGAAATTTTTACGACGGTCATCCAGTGGTTGCCACTGTACTTTTTCACGCGTATTCACATCGCCATAGTCTTGATTTAGCTGGCGATAGATAACATCCGCCAAACCCATTCCTTGATTACCTGTTAGCTTTACCGATAACTGGTCATCGTACATTTGCTGATAAAAATCTTCTTGAGGCGAGTGCATGATGGAGTCTTCTTGAAAGACTTTGTTCGCATCACGCATCGATTTCATCATCATTTTTACGAACATAGATTCAAACTGTTCGGCAACTTTACGCAGTGCTTGGTCTTTATCTTCACGCCCAATATCATTGATGCTCTGCAGACTGTTAAGGTCTGTATATACATCTTGTGGCTGTTCAATACGACTAGCAATCATGAAATTACCCTGCTGTTTTGGTCTTTATCTGTCTCTACAGATAAATATTGCAAGTTCTTTGCCAAGTTTAAATTCAAAGGCTTTATAAGGAATATAGGCGTAATACGGGTCTAATTTAAGAAAATTAAGAGATTGAAACATTATTAAGTGGCAAGGATTTGCCGCTTTAAGATAAAAGCGTCGGACTAAAGCCACGACCTACATTTTAGGTTATTTTGTTTTGATTATTTTGTTTTGGTTATTTGGTAGGTTGGTCTTTAGGCCAACAAATATCACGTTGGTATTTTTTAGGTATTCTGATTGTAGAGTTTTAACTTTGAGCGTTTAATATTACGATTATGATAAGCTTGCTGTTCCAATATCAAAGTTTTTTCAATTTCTTTATCTTTCTCTAACATCGCCATTAAACGCTCTTGATCTTCTTCGCTTATTCTATCTCGATGAATAAACAGTAATTCTATTTTTTGTTGGCGTTGCTCTATGCGTTTTTCACTTAATTCTTTAACGCCTTGCTTTAAAAGCGAATGAATTTCTATAGTTAATAATTCTATGTCATCTAATAATCGATTCGACATTGTCTTCTCTTATGTATCTATTCAATCAATTCTATAATTTAAATTACAATCAGTTCGGCCTTTAAAGCGCCGGCTTGTTTCAATGCCTCAAGTATAGCCATTAAATCTCCGGGTGCTGCGCCCACTTCATTAACCGCATCGACAATCTGGCTCAATGAAACGCCTGGGCCAAACTCAAACATACGGTTGTTCTCTTGTTCTGCATTAATTTCTGTTTGCGGAACCACGGCTGTTTCACCACCCGCAAGCGCATTCGGTTGCACAACATCTAAATTTTCTTGCACGGTAACGGTTAAGCTCCCGTGAGTAACAGCAACAGCATCGATTCTTACATTCTGTCCCATTACAATGGTACCTGTACGGGAGTTAATGATAACTTTTGCACGAGCCTGCCCCATTTCAACTTCCATATTTTCTATCACGGATAAAAATGAAACCCGTTGACTAAGGTCTCTGGGCGCACTTAAACGAATGGACGTAGCATCTAGTGCTTCGGCAGTACCTGGACCTAATAAATCATTCAAATGATCAATAATATGTCTAGCAGTCGTAAAATTCGCCTGATCTAAATTTAAGATTAAGCTATCACCATGACCAAAAGAATTGGGAATGGAACGCTCAATGGTTGCACCATTGGGTATACGTCCAACACTGGGCACATTCACGGTTAATTTTGATCCATCATTACCTTGTATACCAAAACCACCAACGACTAAATTACCTTGAGCAATTGCGTAGACTTGTCCGTCTGCACCTTTAAGTGGAGCAAACAAAAGTGAGCCACCGCGAAGGCTTTTTGCATTTCCTAAAGATGAAACGGTTATATCTAAACGCTGCCCAGGCTTAGCAAACGCAGGCATTTCTGCAGTGATAGAAACCGCTGCTACATTTTTTAACTTAGGGTCTGTTCCTTCAGGAATGGTTATGCCAAATTCTGCCATCATATTTTTGAAGGTTTGAGTCGTAAAAGGCGCTTTGTCACCGCTACCATCTAACCCCACAACCAAGCCATAGCCGATAAGCTGGTTACTTCGCACCCCTGCAATTGATGTAATATCTTTGATACGCTCTGCGTGTGCGCTATTAAAAATAATTGGCAGTATTAACATCATAAATGCCGCAAAGCGCCAAATAATCATGATATATATTTTCATAACCCCTTCTTCTAAATGCCAATTATTTGTCACATTATTCATTTTATTTCCCCTAGATATTTACGGGCTACTAATATCTGCTATTAAAAAGGCCACCATGCACTGTTCGTCATGCGGCCAAACCAACCTTCTTTTGTGGCGTTATTTAAGTTACCGCGCCCACCAAATTTAATGCGTGCATCCGCAACTTTGCTAGACATAACCGTATTTTGAGGCGTTATATCTTGAGGGCGAATCAGTCCCATAATACGGATGTATTCATCACCTTCACTTAACGTTAACCATTTCTCACCGCGTATCTGTAACACCCCACTTGGTAAGATGTCTGAAACTGTTACAGAAATCGTGCCACTTAGGCTATTACTCCGATCAGCATCACCCGACCCTGCAAATGAACGTGAGTGATCAAGATTAATATCAAGCCCTAAGTTTCTCCAACCCGGAACCGTATTTAAAATATTCGTTGGATTAGAGGTATTACTGGAATCTTTTTGCGACGTTGTTTCCGCAGATTTAGAAGAGTTATATTGTTCATCAAAAATCACAGTAATGATGTCACCAACTTGCGTTGCTTGTTGATCTGAAAACAAACTTAAGCTGTAATTCGTTTTATACAATGAGCCGTTAATACTCGGCGCTGCCTGTAAAGACGATGACGGAACCGGAGCATATTCTGGGTCGTTCGGAAATACGTCTTTTTCGAACGGCACACTCGTACAACCTGTTATCACAATCGCGATTACTGCTGTTAATATCATCCTTGCGGGAATTAAACACTTTAACATTCTCATAATATTTCTCCGCCTTACTTTATTTCTATTTTGTTATTCTTTACGTATTCTGAGTTAAGAATTGCAACATCTGATCGGCAGCAGAAACAACTTTTGAATTCATTTCATAAGCCCGCTGAACCGTTATCATCTTCACTAGTTCCTCTACGACCTCTACGTTAGAGTTTTCTAAAGCACCCTGCTCTATTGTGCCAAAGCCGTCGTTAGCTGCGATGCCGACATTCGGTGCGCCGCTAGCAGCGGTTTCTTTATAAAGATTGCCACCCGTAGACTCTAACCCTGCCGGATTAATAAAATCGACCAAATCAAGCTGACCTAATTCTTGCGGTGTTGGGTCGCCAAATAACGTCGCTTGCACAATACCGTCTTTGCTAATGGTTAGTTGATTGGTTAATTCAGGGATATCAATCTGTGGCTGCAATACATAGCCATTCACGTTCACAACTGTGCCTTCGGCATTGATATGGAATGTACCATCACGCGTATAAGACGTTGTGCCATCAGGCATTTGTATTTGAAAAAAACCACGGCCATTCACTGCCATATCTAACGGCTGATCGGTAAGCTGTAAGCTGCCTGTAGTAAATACTTTTTGTGTACCCGCCGTTCTTACACCTGTACCCACTTGAAGACCCGAAGGCAAACGTGTATCTGCAGATGAGTTTGCACCTGGTTGGCGTTGAATTTGATACAGTAAATCTTCAAATACAGGGCGATCTTTTTTAAAGCCTGTTGTTGATACGTTGGCTAAATTGTTTGAAACAACCGTTAACGCAAGATCCTGTGCTTCTAAGCCGCTTTTACTTACCCATAATGCTGAATGCATACATTACTCCTTATTGCGCACTTAATAATTGTGTTGTTGCTGCACTATTTTCATCGGCAGTTTTCATCAACTTGACTTGCATTTCATACTGGCGGTTCATTGCCAATACCTGAGTTAGCTCGGTCACCGCGTTAACGTTACTGCCTTCAATAAAACCACTCACTAACGACATGTTAGGATCAATTTCGGCAGCAGGATCACCCGGCTGTCTGTCACGAATTCTAAATAAGCCATCTGGCCCTTTTTCTAACGTATCAGTTTCTGGATTTACCATTCTTATTTGTAATACTTCGGCAACCGCTTCAGAGCCTTCACCTTGAGCACGGATTGACACAGTGCCATCGCGGGCGATTTCGATGGTTTCGAAAGGAGGTATTACCGCAGGGCCGCCATCACTTAATAACTGTAATCCTCGTCCATTAATTAAACGCCCTTGCGGATCAACAGACAGATCACCTGCACGTGTATAGGCTTCTTCACCATCAGCACCTTCTACAACAAACCAGCCTGGGCCTTCAATAGTAACGTCTAAAGAACGTCCTGTTTCTTGTAACGGTCCTTGACGTAAATCACTGGCGGGGCGCTCAGCCATGGCGAATGCACGCGTTGGAAAGTGATCACCAAATACGGGTTGTGCTCTTGATTGTGTGTAGTCTGAACGAAAGCCTGTGGTGCTTGCGTTTGCCAAATTATTTGAGTGAGCGGTTTGGCTGACTGTATTTTGTTTGGCTCCGGACATTGCGATATATAATGCGCGATCCATAATCCAACTCCTGAAAAATCTAACAATTAATTTCTATTGTTTATGATATTGCAAAGGTAGTGCCAGATTTAGAAATTTGATATTTATTAAGGAGTTAGGTGATTGTGAGGAGTGGAAATTGAGAAAGCGGCAAAAATAAACGGCAAGCCATCCGCCTAATAATTTATTAGGCGGTGATGGTCTGCCGCAATATTCATTTTTGTTAAAATTAAAAAGAAATATCAGATATTCAAAATAGTTTGAGTTACCTGATCCATCGTTTCAATGGTCTTAGCACTGGCCTGGAAGTTTCGCTGAGCGATAATTAACCCTACAAGCTCTTCAGAAATATCAACATTAGAATCTTCTAATGCCGAAGCCCTAACTTGGCCAAATGATGCTGTTCTAGGTGATCCCACGGTTGCAACACCCGATTCAAACGATTCAGCCCATCCAGTGTCTCCTAGAGGAGTAAGTCCCTCAGGATTTCGGAAGTTAGCCAATGCAACTTGCCCAAGAACTTGCGCCTGCCCATTGGTATAACGTGCAAAGATCACCCCTTCCTGGTCAACTTCTAAACCTGCTAATCGACCTGTAGTGTAACCATTCTGATTTACTTCACTTACCGCGAAGGAGCTACCAAACTGCGTTGACCCATCAAGAATAATTTGAAAGTTTGAGTTCGTTGAAGGCTCCGTTAAAGGTAATCCGCCTTCTAAAACATTCAATGAAGTCATCGCACCCGTTGGATCGCCAGCAGCATCAAGTGGATCCCAGTTGGTAATGTAAATATCACCCGTAGCATCTTCATCGAGTGTGCCATCTTGGTTAAAAAATAATTCATATCGAGCAGGTGTAGGAATTAAGTTTTCAGGGAATGACAAGGTCGAATCAGGATCACCAACATCTTGTCCATCAACCTGCACATACATAGCCCAAATATTGGCTTCGTTTGGACGGGTTGGGTCTAGTGGCTCTTTAACAAAGAATTGCGTCATTACATGCTCGTTACCCAAACTATCATAAGTCGTAGTTGAAGTTGCATGGTTATAGGTATTTTGATCAGTAGGATCGAAGGCATTCAAAACAACAGGAGTAAACTCATCTTCTGTTAATGCACCAAATAAGCCAGAAACAACAGGAAACGGTTCTTGCATCTTATAACCTTCATTTAGAGTGAAGGTTATACTACCACCTACTGCGGCAGCCGTTGCTGCTGTTGCCGTTCCACCTAGCACCACTGGCCCAGTATTTACAGCACCCTGAACAACTATACTATCGGTTGAAGATGGGCTGTCAATTTCGATCTTCACATCACGCCCAATTTCATTGGTAATAATTAAGTCACCCGCTTCACTAATTTCAGCAGTAAAGCCTGGTAATGTTGTTGAACGAAAACTAATAATTTCTTCTGCAATTTCCGGCAAGGTTGTCGATGTTAACATTTGCCCATTAACTGATAACTTTAAGGTATTACCCGGATTGTTATAACTTGATAATGGGATTGTCATTACCGTATCTGCGGTTGCGGTAATGCCCGGCTGCTGATTAAAAATACTGGCAATTTCATTAGCCTCAGTGCCTTCAGGTATTTTAACAACCGTCTCTTCACCATCAGGATCTACAATGGTTGCTTCTTGAGCGGGATATTGATTATTAACCCCTTCAATACCTGCAGTAAATAAGCTTCCGTCTGCTGGATTAGATTGCAAAATTGCGTATAAAGCTTCACTACTGGTATCAGGACCCGAAGCTGTAATATCAGATAAACTTATTATTGACGCTTCACCTTCTTCAACGGCCACCAGCTCTAAGGTAAATTGTGGTGGCACAACTTTAGGAGAAATCTCTACTGCTTGAGCACGGATGCCAATATAATCATCGGCGTTTTGGCTATTTAATTGACGGTTAATACTAGTCGCTAGTTGCTGCACTGAACGATAGTCTTCATCTAAAGAAATTAAGACTGAACCTGAGCGATTATTTAAATCTGGTGCTGGTACAGTTAAATTTAAACGAAACGAATTAGATTTATCAATTTCATCTTGACCATTGACCGTGAACAAACTGTCAAGCCCTAATGCTGCTGCAGCCAAAGGCTCACCAGCCGTCGCAGTAATACTAATTCCTTCGTTACTTCCCGTATTTGTATTGGTGAAAACTAACTGACCGCCCACAGCCTCTACAGTTACCTTACCATTAAGACCACCAGCACCAATGTAAACATCAATTTGCTGCTGTACTGCTACAGCAACATCTTCAAGACTCGCATAATTATTCGGCGGAATCGTAATTTGGAATGGGCCTGCTGAATTACCCGCAACTGGGCTTGTTACTTCTAGGTTAAATTCATTATTAGCAACAACAGGCTCTACACCCGCATCAAAACGATTGGTGGTTAAAAATCCTAGATTATTCAAATTATAAACATTCGAGCTCACAGTATTATCAGCAATTTGAACAAAGTCACCATTGGCTGAAGGCGGTACATTCGCATTGAATTCAATACGACCTGCATTAACAACTGCAATCGTTTCTTCATTACCCGCACCCGCGGTCGCAGTAATTTGCGTATTAATTTGTGCAACCATTTCACCAAGGGTAACACTGGCAAAGTTACCAGGAGCTGCACCAATCCATGCGGCTTCACTCAAATTAATTGGATAATTGCCCCCCGCTTCTGTCGCGACCGTGAACGCTAAAACATTTGTTCCAACAGTACTCACATCTAAATTCGAATACGTATTGTTTGCCGTTAATTGATGCGGTGCACCTACACTAGAGGCAACAATACCTAACGGCGGTGTTGCTGTTGTTCGAGTTGTTGTAGAGGTCCCTGGAATAGAACGAAAGTCAGAACTAATGGGCGTTGAACCAATAAACAATTGAGAACCTGCAATACCTGCCTGCACACCACCATTGGCACCGAACGTTGTATCCCAAGCCCCAGTTGTTGCCATCGTAAAACTTGTACCATTGGTTCCATTTATTCCTGCTCTCGTAACTAGCAACTCACCTGTACTCGATACCGTTGCAGTTAATTCCTGCGTTCCAAAAACAAGATTCAATTGTTTTTGAATATCGTTCAAGACGTCTTGCTGAGAACTGCCAGCTGGAACACCATCAAGGGTAATGGCTTGTAAACCATTACCATCACCTATATCGAAGCTCATCTGAATACCCGCGACATAGCCAGTATCTGCAACCCCACCCACTCCAGCTAAAACATTACCACCCGTCCAATCCAATAATGCAGGAACACCTGCTGTTGTTGGCTGGCCTGCTGCAACCAACGTTGATGCAGTAGAATCAATAATTCCCGAATCAGGAACTCCAATCGAAAGACCATTCGAGACCAACTCTAATCCTTGTTCTTGTAAAACTTCTTCACCTGCATCCAAGTTTAATATCGATGATACTCGACTTGTTAAAGCCGGCGCTTGGTTACCAACTTGAATTTGAATGTCGCCTAGTACACCACTCACTACGCCATCTGAATTAGCATCAAAGCCTTGAACTCGGCTATTGTTATTCGCCACTACAAAGCCTTCTTTATCCAAGCCAAAAAGGCCTGCCCGGGTATAAGAGATCGACCCTCTATCTTCTAAAATGAAAAAGCCGTTACCATCAATGGCCATATCCAGCGCATTTTCTGTTCCGCTGATATTACCTTGGCTAAATTCTTGGCGAACATTTTCTACCATCACGCCACTACCAACGGGCTTACTGCCAGTTCCCAATAACGTACTGGTGTAAACATCGCTAAATTCTGCGCGAGATTCTTTAAAACCTGTTGTACTTGCGTTAGCAACGTTATTACCGGTTACTTCCAGATCTGTAGAAGCCGCGCGTATACCACTTAAACCAATATTAAAACTCATAATAATTTCTCCACGACGCTACAATTATTCATTAACAATCTGTTTGATGTCTTCCATCGCTGCACGCTTGCCACCGGCAAGGTTTAGCGTTGCAGAACCCGACGGGCTTAAACTAACGCTATCAACTCGGGCACTCATCAAGGTTGCAAATTCTTCGGTTGTTCCACCGGTATTACCCGTAATTTTGAAACTGTATTCACCTGCAGGATAAGGTACTTGAATCGGCTGGCCAGATTCATCTAAAACTTGTTCGCCATTCTCATCGACATAAAACTCTTGGCGGTTGAGCTTGCTGTAATCCAAATCAACTATTTGTCCGTCAAGCATCAAATTCAAACCATCCCAGCGTACGGTCATTTCGCCTTCACCGTGATTACCTAAATCTATTTGCTCAAGAAGCTGACCGTTTTCATCTTGAATATTTAGTTTTAAATCAGTCGCTGATTCGGGTAAATCTGTTTGGCTACTGATAATGCCTTGATTCAGTAGTAAACCTAATTCATTACCTTCTACTATTACCGATTGTCCAACCAAGGAAGACGCTTGCAATGCTTGGCTAGATCGCATTCCGTCTGACATGCTATCAGCGGTTGTATTTAATTTGTCCAATCCCTCAACCGTCGAAAACTGAGCAAGTTGAGCAATAAATTCACCATTATCTTGTGGATCTAACGGATTTTGATTGTTTAGCTCAGCAATCATGAGTTTTAAAAACTCATCCTGGCCCATTTCATTAGTTTTTGGTGCCTCTGCATTTTTAGTTGTATTAGCATATTGATCTAATACGGCAGATGCTGGATTTGAATTATCAATAACTGACATACTTATTCTCCTAACATCAAAGTACGTTGAAGCATTTGCTTAGCCGTTTTCAGAACTTCAACATTCATCTGATAACTACGCGAAGAAGACATCATGTCAGTCATTTCTTCTACTACATTCACATTTGGGTAGTACACATAACCATCTTCATTGGCTAACGGATGATCTGGTTGAAACCGCGGCTGTAAAGGCGCATCACTTTCAACAATGCCTTTTACTTCAACACCCGCACCAATATTTTCACCCTTATCATGAAATTCATTATTCTTATTTACGTTCAAGTATTCATTATGCATTACCGCAAAGAATGGCTTACGAGCACGATAAGTTTCATCGATACTGCTACTGGCACTTTCGGCGTTAGCAATATTACTGGCTGTTGTGTTTAAGCGGATTGACTGTGCGTTCATGCCTGAACCCGCGATATCAAATATATTACCTAATGACATAATTATTCTCCTCGGATCGCAGACTTAAGGCCTTTGAACGTTCCGCTTAAAAATTCAAAACTGGAGTTATAGTCCATGGCGTTGCGTGAAAATATGGTTTGTTCTAATTGAGTATCAACAGTGTTGCCATCTATTGAAGGCTGAGATGGGTTACGAAAAAGAAGCCCGTTTGACTGGTTAGCACCACCTGACATATGCGCACTATTGGTGGACGTCATTTCCATACCCGCTTGAGTCTCTTTCGCAAGCTGTGCTTGAAAGTTCATGTCACGGGCTTTGAATCCAGGTGTATCAGAGTTAGCTAGGTTATTGGCTAATATTTCTGCACGCTTTCCGCGTAGTAACATAGCATCGGGATGAACCCCTAAAGCGTTGTTGAAATTGATTGAACCCATAACTTAGCTCTCTTCTAAAAAATTCTTATTAGAGATATAGCAAAGGGTATACCAAGTTTTTCAAATTATTTTAAAATCATGTTTTTCAATGACTTAGAGATATTATGGAGATGTATTTAGAAGATTTTATCTATAATAGAGGCAAAGATAAGAGGGAGAAAACAGATAAGCGGCAAGCGCTTACCGATCAGTATCGGCAAGCTATTTCACTTGATACGCAATGCCAGGGTTAAATTGTTCCATTTTATAAAAGTCATTCAGATTATTCACAGACTCAGACGCCCCAACAAACAAATAACCATTAGGGTTTAACGTCGCATGAATGCGCTTAAGAATATCTTGTTTAAAATCAGCAGAAAAATAAATCAGAACATTACGACAAAATACAAGATCAAACTTACCGAGCATATTGTAGTTCGTTTGCAAATTTAGGTTTTTAAATTCAATACGACGTTTAATATCATCATTAATTTTCCATTCGTCATCAGCTTGCTGAGTGAAATATTGACGAAGGTGGACATCCCCCATTCCTCTCTTCAATGCTAACTGAGGATATACACCCTCCTTTGCAATCTCCAAAGCCGAAGGCGAAATATCCGTGGCAACAATCTTAACATCGTGCTTTAAAACACCAGGATTCGATTTTTTAAATTCCTCAATGATAATACTTAACGAATAAGGCTCTTGCCCTGTACTGCACGCCGCTGACCAGATTTTTAATGGTCGATTGGACTTCGCAAGTTCAGGTAAAAGTTTTTCACGGAATATTTTAAAAGGATGATCATCTCGGAACCATAAGGTCTCGTTAGTCGTCATTGCATCAACAACCAACTCCTTCAGTTTTAGATTGCGATCCATCCCCGCAATAAGCTCTGTTAGATTAGCAAGGTTTTCACTTTCTAATAGACGCCTTAAACGGCTAGTAATTAAATATTCTTTATTATCACCTAACATAATGCCGCTGTATTGCTCTAGCTTTTGCTTGAACTGATTATATTCAGCAGGACTAATAGAGAAACTCATAAACTTAACTCATTAAATTAACGTCATTACTTTGCATTGGTAAATTGTTCAATACGCTTCACCACTTCCTCACCCAAAATATCGGGATTAAATTTCGCAATAAAGCCATCGGCGCCAACTTTTTCTACCATTGCTTTGTTAAATACCCCGCTTAATGAGGTATGCAACACAATATTAAAATCCGCTATTCGAGGATCATTCCGTATGCTGGTTGTTAAGGTATAACCATCCATTTCTGGCATTTCGATATCAGAAATCATCATCAAATATTTGTCTTGAATTCTAACCCCTTCATCTGTCAGTTTTTGCAAATGATTCCAAGCTTGCAAGCCATCATTAAGAGCGGTCACTTCAACACCAATTTCTTCTAAACAGCGCGCAACTTGTTTACGAGCAATTTTAGAGTCGTCAACAATTAATACATGCAAAGCTTTTGCTTCTTCTGCAACTTCTTCACTCACGACATCGTCAGACATAGTCTCATTCATCGGCGAAACTTCAGCCAATACCTTTTCTACATCAATAATTTCGATCAATTTACCTTCAAATTCTGTGACTGCCGTTAAATAATGCTCACGACCTGTACCCTTTGGTGGCGGATGAATGTCACCCCAATTCATATTTACAATACGTTCTACACCCGCAACTAAAAACCCCTGAGTTTTTAAGTTGTATTCCGTAATAATAACAAACGCATTATCAAGATCACTAACGCGAGGGCCGCCTGTAGACATGCTTAAATCCATTATTGGTATAATGCCAATACGTAAATGAGCAACACCACGAACCACCTCATGGCTTTGTGGCAAAAGAGTAAGTTTTGGACACTGTAAAACTTCTTTTACCTTAAATACATTAATGCCATAAACCTGTGGTCCTTCCATTCTAAATAAAAGAAGCTCCAAGCGATTCGCCCCTACAAGCTGGGTTCGCTGGTTTACGGTTTCCATGACTCCCGCCATAATTTTCTCCTAATCTCAACGCCTTCGGCATGGCGTTTGCTGTATCTAATATAAATGAGACAAAGTGTCGTGAAACTGACACAGCAAATACGACTTATCTTTGAGCATAGTTGAGATTAACTAAATGAGTAGTGTGAGCCCTAGATTCAATGTACAAAAATTTATTCTTTGTGGAGTTTTATTCTTTTCCGTTCCATTTTCATTAGCTATGGCAGAAGAAAAAACATTTAAGCAAAGAGTGACTGATTTAGTTTTGCAGCAATGGAACTCGTTAGGTCTTCGTGAAGGTACTACATCAGTTGTAGTCATTAAGGGTTTGCCCAGTGGTTATGAAGTTTCACACGACTGCACGACTTCACTTAAATTTGTACCAATAAAACAATTGCGACCAGGAGACAACGGAATTGAAGTGACTTGTGATGTTCGAGCGAGCTGGTCACTCATGCTCAATGCAGACATTCAGGTTTTTCGTGATGTCGTCGTCCTGCGCGATAATATAAGTCGTGGAGATCAAGTGACGGCGTCAAATTTGACGCTGCACAAACGAAACATCGCAGATTTGCAAAGAGGTTATTTCACCTCCTTTGAGCCAATCATCAACAACATTAGTAAGCGCTCACTTAAAGCAGGTACTGCACTCAACCCTAGAATGATTGACTTACCCATTATTATTAAACGCGGACAATCAGTAACTCTCAAGGTTGACAGAGCTGGCTTCTCCGTAGACATGAAGGGCTTAGCATTAAAGAAGGGGCGCAAGGGCGATAAAATTAAAGTTAAAAATAGCAGCAGTGGCAAAATCCTTTATGGCACCGTGCTATCAGCTAATTTTGTACTAATCGATTAACTCATAGACCAGTTTTTAAATATTTCGATATTTTTAAATTAAATAGTAAAAAAAGATTAAAGTTATCACGGCGTTAGCCGATACAATAACCGTAGGAGTCTATTAAAATGCAATGGCTTGGAGAAATATCCATGAATATCAATAAGTTAACAACAGGTCTTGATGGCGGAGGCAGAGCAAAAACTGATGCTGCCAGCCCTCAACAAACCAAAACAGAAGAAAATACTAAGGCATCTGGAGGTAGTAATACCGCCGATCAGGTCAAATTAAGCAGCAGCAGCTTAAACATTCAGCAAATAGAAGCTGAAGTGAGTAAGATGCCCGATGTTGATGATAAAACCATCGATCGGATCAGAACAGCCATCGATAATGGTGAATATAAAATTGATTACCAACAGTTGGCAGGAAAAATGCTTGATTTCGAAGGAAAGCTTAATTAATTCTTGGAGTCACTCGTGGCCAATTCACACAAAGCATTTTTTCTACAACTCGAAAAAGAACTAGCAGTTGCTCGCACATTGCATAGACTCCTTTGTGAAGAACGTAAACTGCTTGATCCTCCCCGCATCAAAGCTCTAACCGATTTACAGCAAGAAAAACTTGAACACTTAAATGCTCTAAAAGAGCTGAGTGTTCAACGGTGTGATCTATTGAACGACTTGCAAGTTCCGCTTGATAAACATTGTTACTTAGCACCGATATTACAATCAGAAACCCCTAGTGATAACACGAAGTTAGCCGAGCTGTGGCAAGAACTTGCCGATCAATTTGAAGAAAACCGACGCATTACTGAAGTATTAGCAAATATTGTATTAACCGCTAGGCAACGTACACAAAGTTTAATGAAAATCTTGCGCGGTAAGAAAAATACACCTAACTTATATACTAAAAGCGGACAAACTCAGTCACGCTCTGAAGGGTTAGGATACGCAAAAGCCTAATCTATAGATCAGTAACTAGAAAGCTAAAAATAAGGACCTACAGTGTCAGAATCGCCTATGACAGAGGAAAACAACGAATATTATTTAGATACGCCTGAAGATATCTATGGCGCTCTGCGTAAGATAATATTAATGAAACAACCTGTGACGATTACTATTGACGGTAGCGACGAAAAATTCATTTCGGCAATCACCCTCGCCAATTTAAAAAACAGCAGCTTTTACCTCGATAAAGTATTACCAAATAAAGGTAACGAACTCATTCGTTCTGGCAAACGCTTTGGAATTTTAAGTGATAGCCAAGGAATAAAAATCGAGTTCACAGTTGATGGGCGTTTAGCCTACCAACCGGAGAAAGAACAGTATCGAGTAGAATTTCCAACCAATCTTCTTTACCTTCAGCGCCGCACAGCCTATCGAGTAATGATTCCACCGGCTCATGAGATTTTAGTAAAGCTCAAAATGCAGGATGGCGGTGATAACCTCGTTGGACAGCTGGCTGATATATCATCAAGTGGTTTTAAATCGTTATTCAAAGGAGACCTTGTTGAGCGCTTAAAGGCAAATACAGAATTCCCGATTGCTCGTATTAAATTTAATGATACAAACAACATGGATTGCAGCCTACAATCTCGACATATTGTTCGAACTAAGTCAGGAGATACACAAGTAGGTTTTGCCTTTAATATGATTTCAGGAATGGGCCAGCGCTTTCTTGATCGCTTAATTGGCGAGCTTCAATGGGAAGAGCGCCGAAGGGCAGAACAGATTGAACAAGAAAAACTAAAAGAAGAAAAGAAAGAAAACAGCGATTTACCCCAAGTATAATCTGACTTAGTTATTTAAGTGCTACAACTTAAGTTCTGTTACAATGTTCTTAAACATTTACACACCTTAAAGTTAATACTTAAACAGCTCATGACCGATATCGACTTCTATATTTTATCTGCACAAAAAGATGAGCAACGCTTAGACTTTGCCTGTCGCCTAATCGAAAAAGCATATCGTAGCCGCTGCAAGGTTTACGTCCATCTTAATAATGAAGCTGAAGCCAAAGCCTTTGATGAGTTACTTTGGAATTTCAGAGATAGCAGCTTTATTCCCCATGGTTTAATTGGCAGTGACAGCTTAGAAGAGAACTGCCCTATCCACTTAGGCTATGGTGACCTTCAGCCGCCCAACTTTGATGTAATGGTCAACTTAGCGGCTGAAATACCATCGACCGTTGCTCGCTACAAACGTGTATTAGAAGTCGTTATTCAGCAAGATGATGTATTATCTGCCACCCGAAACCATTACCGTTACTATAAAGAACGAGGTTATCCGATTAATAATATCGACATGAGAATTAAAGATTAAAATAAGCTTTCATAACTAGATGTAACCATTACTAATCGAATGGTCAACTTTGTTGTTTTTTACTCACTTTTACTAGTTTGACCAGATAGACAATTATTACTTTACGTGATTATAATGGCCCCACAACGCTTTGATATTGCAGCATAAGCAATACCCAGTGGTGATCTAACTGAAGTTTATAACGACTATTTATAATGGGATATATCATGAAATTTACTAAAATTGCTTTAGCAACCGCTATGACTGTTGCTGCCGGAACGGCAAGTGCAGAAACTTACTTTTACGATAATAGCCTTACTGCTTTATACGGACAGAGCTATGAAGTAATTGAATCTGACCAAGCAGTTGTTACATTTGAGCACTACAGCGCTAACAGCTGGGGCGATATTTTTGTATTTGCTGATCGCTTAATGTCTACTGGTGATGAAAACCAAGATCAAACTGAAACTTACATCGAAGTAGCTCCACGTTTCAAAGTATCTGATTTTGATGCTGGTTTTGTTAAAAATGTCTACATCGCGACCACGTGGGAAATGAGTGAAAATAATGATGATTTCCTTATCGGTTTGGGTACTGACTTCAACATCCCTGGTTTCCAAAACCTAAGCTTCAACGCTTACCAGCGCTTGAATGACGATGGCGATAACAACTATCAAACAACCACTGTTTGGGGCGTACCTTTCGCAATCGCTGGCCAAAACTTCAAGTTTGATGGTTTCTGGGATTGGGCAACAGCCACTGACGACAGAGCCGCTACCAGTAACTTTACTTACCAGTTGAAGTGGGATGCTACTTCTGTTCTTGGTACAAACAACAAGGTATACGTTGGTATCGAGCATGCAACTTGGAATAACAAGTTTGCTATCGAACATTCTTCTGGTTTCGACACTAAAGAAAACGTAGTAAGCGCTTTGGTTAAAGTACACTTCTAATAGCGCTTTCAGCCTATTAAAACCGTGTATCGCTCAACATCTT
>PAOL01000027.1 GCA_002708475.1 Oleispira sp.
AAGCATCAAGGTTTGCTTGACGACAATAGCGCTGTGGAACCACCTGAACCCATCTCGAACTCAGAAGTGAAACGCAGTAGCGCCGATGGTAGTGTGGGGCTTCCCCATGTGAGAGTAGGTCATCGTCAAGCTCTTATTCTGAAAACCCTAACAGGTATCCTGTTAGGGTTTTTTTTTGTCTAAAGAAAATGCAATATCCCTCAGTCTTAATCCATTAAGGCTATGTATCATCAAATCTCTGCTCTTTTCTTGCTCTTAGGTGTGGATTACCCGATAGAGTATGTTAAAAAGGTATACAGCTTACAGATTCAATCTAATAACTAAATCAGTTGCCTCATTAATTTTAAGCGTTTTTGTGTTGTTTTGGTTATATATGTGTGATTAATGTGAGCGTTAATGTGTATTTGTTGTTAGAAAATATGTCAATAAAAATAAAGATAAATATATTGAAAGTCAGTATTTATGGTGCTTTAGACCATTATTTATGCCGTAAAGGCAAAAAATAAAGCTATTCACAAAATAGACATTATTCTCTATTATTTATCATCAAGTTAATATGAAATTTTATCATGTACGATTTTTAGCGTAGTGCTAATTATGTACGGTAGCCAATAATAAAAGCGATCCTCAAGATCTCGGTGGAATCCTAAAACATGACAAAAGTAAGCAAAGCACATAGCCCAATGGCATCTTTAAGTAATCCTTTCGAAAAAGAAAAGGAGGTTGAATTCAGTATTCCTGGTCAAGCTTCTTATGAGCCAGGCTTATATGAAGAAAGCCTTAAAAAGGGTTATAAACTTATACAGCGTCCTAAAAAGGCTGCTGGGGTAAATGCTGTTACTCGTCAACACGCTAAAAAGCGAATGACAATTTGGGAGCGTATATCTGTATTGACTGATGAAAGTCCAACAGTCCTCTTTCAAAACTGGGGAAAGAATTTAGATGGAGCATCACTTGTAACAGCGGTTGTTAAAATCAACGGACGTGATGTCGCTTTGTATGGTCATGACTTTACTGTTCGTGCAGGGTCAATGGATGCAACGAACGGTAAAAAATTAGCACGTTTATTTGAACTTGCTGGTAAGCGGAAGATTCCATTAGTTGGTCTGAACGACAGTGCGGGTGCTTATGTCCCTGCCGGTGTCGGCGGTCTTGATGGCTACGCAGAAGCATTTACCGCCTTACGTAAAATCAGTGGTGTTGTGCCTTCGATCATGTGCATGTTTGGCTTTAACGCTGGCGGTGGTTCTTACTTACCACGTCAGGGTAGTTTTATGATTCAACCAAACGATACTTTCTTTGGTTTGACTGGTCCAGGCGTTGTTAAATCTGTGCTTGGTGAAGATGTAACACCTGATGAATTAGGCGGGCCAAACGTCCACAGTCAAAGTGGTGTAACCGATTTTGTTGTTAAAGACGAAGTGAGCGCACTTAAAAAAGTTAAACGCCTGCTTAACTATATTCCAAATAATAATAGTGAGTTCGCACCTTACCAGGAAACCTCTGACCCTGTAGATCGCAGAACTTGGGATATCGATATTCTATTAAAGAAAGCCTTTAATAGCCCAAGTGGTTTTAATACACCACTTGATGTCACCATCATGATTCAGCAGTTATGTGATCACGGTGACTTTATGGAAGTTCAACCAGATCGTGCTCGTAATACAATCACGGCATTAGGTCGTATGGGTGGTAATGTAATTGGTTTTGTTGCCAATAATTCAGCGGTTTCTTCTGGTCAAATTGATATTGCAGCCGCCTATAAAAACGCACGCTTTATTCGTTTTTGTAATCTATACAATATTCCCGTGATCTTTATGGAAGATACGACCGGTTTCTTGCCTGGTAAAGATCAAGAGGCACAGGGTATTGTTCAGGCAGGCCGTGCAATGCTAGATGCGATTATTGACTTACGCACACCACGCTTCTTATTGATTATCCGAAATGCTTTTGGTGGTGCTTACGCGTCTTATAATAATTATCCTACAGGTGCTGACTTTGTTATTGCTTTGCCATCGACGCGTGCTGCCGTGATGGGACCTGCTGGTGTTGAGTTTGTTTATAAAAATGAACTGCGTGCCATTCGCAGCGCAGTAAAAAATAAACAAGAAACTGCAGCTTGGGCAAAAGAACAAGAGGCTTTATTAGCCAAACGTTATGAAGAAGAATTAATGAATCCAAATGAAGCATTAAGTTTAGGTTCTATTTCTCAAATTGTGATGCCAAGTGATTTACGTAAAGTACTATGTGAAAACATGAACTTTCATTTACGTCACTATACTCCTGAACCATTAAATGCTGTTCAGCGCGAGTTCCATTAAAAGCATTTAAGAGTATTTGAGTTAATTAACGCTTAGACATCATATAAAATAATTTGAAGCATCGATTTTTAAACATCGAAATGCTTAACAGGATATAGAGCATGAGTAACGAACATTATTTAAACAATCCGTTAGTACATAAAGATCGCCGTTTAGTAAGCGCAAAAAATGAATGGGCACAGAGTTTTGAGTGCAGCAATATGCGTCCATTGATTATTTGTCGTGGTCCTATTCGTAAAGAAGCGATGGATGTATTTGAAGAGATGGGGATTGAGCATTATGGAATCCTGCTATCTGAAAAAGACTCCATTGTTTATCAAAATGCATTGGCTCCTGAACTACGTCAATTAACAGACCCGAAACGTGTGCATCGCGTGCCAGATTATACGGGTGTGGATAAAGAAGAGCGTAACGTTCGTATTCAGCAAATAATTAGCATCGCTAGAGAAAATGGTTATAACTCCATTTTTACAGGCTATGGTTTTATGGCTGAAGATGAAACTATGGTTGCCGCAATGGAAGATGCTGGTCTTAACTTTATAGGCCCTTGTTCGAAAACGGTTCATGATGCTGGTCTAAAGGATGAAGCTAAGCGTACAGCATTAAAAGTAGGCGTGAGTGTCACTCCAGGTATTGATAACGCAACCGCGATTACTTTAGTTAAAAAACACGCTGATGAAAAAGCATTATTAGCATTAGTAAAAAAAGAAGGCCTAGATCTAGTCGAGGGTGTTTTTAATAAAGACCTTTTTGATAATGCAGAAACAGTAGTAGAAAAAGCAGATGTAGTGTTGGCTGCAGGTTATAAAAAAGGTGTTGATTTATACACTACAGAAGAATTACAAGAAACGATTCGTGAACAAGTTATCGTGATGAGTCGTGATTACCCAGAAAACCGCATTCGTCTTAAATGTATTGGCGGTGGTGGTGGCAAAGGGCAGCGTATCCTTCCTAATCCTGCTTCTTTTGAGGGCGAAGTTGAAGAACGTATTACTAAAGTTTCAGAGCTTGCGCCATCCCTCGTTTTAGAAATTCTAAACGAAGTAAAAGCAACTGGCCAAGGCGACAATAAAAATGTATTGATTGAGTTGAACATTGAAACTACTCGCCACCAAGAAATTCAGGTGATTGGTAATGGACAGTGGAGTCTAGCTTTAGGTGGTCGCGATTGTTCCTTACAAATGCATGAACAAAAGCTACTTGAAGTTTCAGTGACAACAGAAGAATTAGAAAGTGCCTTAACTGAAGCTGTAAAATCGGGTCGTGATGTTGAAGCTAAAGTATTAACTCAAGATTTAAAAACACTTCATGCGATGGAGAAAGAGTCTGAAGTTTTTGGCGAAGCTGTAGGTCTTGATAGCGTATCGACTTTTGAGTGTATTGTAGATCGAGATAAACATTTCTTTATGGAGATGAATACTCGAATCCAAGTAGAGCATCGAGTTACTGAGCTATGCTATGCACTTAAATTTGTGAATCCAGAAAATGAAGCCGATTTCTTTATTGTCGAATCCCTAGTCGAAGCCATGGTTTTGCTTGCAGCTCACGGACCTCGCTTACCTAAGCCAGAGCGTATTAAGCGTAATAATGCTTCAGTGGAAGCGCGTCTAAATGCGACTAACCAAGCATTAGCACCACATGCTGGCGGTATCATTGAAAATTGGTCGGATGCTCGTGAAGGCGAAATTCGTGATGATCAGGGCATTAGCTTGCATAATCCAGATACTGACGTGTTCATGAAGTATCATTTAGCGGGTGCTTACGATAGTAATATTGCCTTGCTACTAACTGTAGGTGAAAATCGATTTGATAGTTATCAAGGCTTAGCGGAAGTACTGCGTACAACTAAGCTAACGGGTAAAGATCTTGCGACTAACCTTGAGTTTCATTATGGCTTAGTAAACTGGTTCTTAGGTAATAATATTAATGCCCGCCCAACTACTCGCTTTATTGTTCCTTATTTAACAGCCGTTGGGTTACTTAAGCAAAAAGCAAATAATCTAGATTTAACCTTTGCATATCAACAAGTTTGTAATAAAGCGATGGCTGCGGTTAAAGATGATGAAGCAAAATCAGCCCTGCATGATGTTTTAACGCGTAAACATTTATTACTAACTCGCCCTATTGAACGCTTATTAGCAGAGCCACATGTATTGGCTGGTTGGTTGAGCTTGAATCAGAAATATTTTGAATTGAATACCAAAGGTGAAATTTTCTGGGTTGAAAACCCAGTGAAAATTTTGTCTGAGGCTTATCACTTTATCAATATGGATTTTAGTGAAGATAGCCCTGCGGCGAGTATGATTTGGGATCACGATCATGAAGTATTAACTCAAGCTTTAGATTTCTATGCTGAGTTAGAACAACTATTGGCGACAGATAGCTATGTAGAATTAAGCAAGCTATTAGCAAAGAAAAAATCGCCTGTTGAGAGTGTGGATGCCCAGCAATGGCTGGCTATCCAGTCTGCACACCTTGGTTATCAAGCGGGTAATGAAATCTTATCTTTATTACCTTTCATTGGTATGCAAACTCAATTCTTTGATTTGAAAGTGAATGAAGATTTAAGTGTGCATATTCCTGCGTCATTATTTGATGAAGAGCTACAAGTACAAATGGCTAAGGTTCTTGTGCCACCACCAACGGCTAAGAGTGATGAAATTTTAGCGCCAACGGGTGGTATGTTTTATTCTTGTGAGGCTCCAGGAATGCCTCCGTTAATAGAGCAGGGTGCTCATTTTGAAGCAGGCCAACCGCTATACATTATTGAAGTGATGAAAATGTTCAATAAGGTAAATGCACCTTTCTCTGGAACGGTAGATAAAATATTAGTGGAAGATGACGGCGCTATTATTAGTAAGGGGCAAGTACTGTTTAAGATCACTCCAGATGAGAAGGCAGTGGTTGAAGCTCCAGAAGTTATCACTGCGCGAATTGAGGCGCAGACGTCAGAGTTTTTAAACTCAATCAATTTATAAGCAACGGTTCTGACAAAATTAATAGCGACTAACTCCAAAGTAGTCGCTAAATAGGAAATTGATATCATGATAGTTGGATTAGATCATATCGCCATTGCGGTTCCAGATTTAGAAAAATCGATCAAACGTTTTATGGAAGATTTTGGCCTGACGTTTAAAGGTCAAGAAGATGTTCCAGCGGCGAAAACCAGTACGGCTTTCTTCCCGTTGTCAGAAACAAGTATTGAATTGGTTCACCCTTTAAACGGAGAAGGCCCAATTCAAGGTTACTTGGATAAGAAAGGCGGCGGAATGCACCATTTGTGTTTTCGCAGTGATGACATAGAAGCAGATGTAGAGCGTTTAAAAGAAAAGGGTTATCAGTTCTTATCGGAAGCACCGACATTAGGCGCGCATAATTGTAGGGTGATTTTTATTCATCCTAAAAGCTGTGATGGCGTTTTAATTGAACTTAATCAACCTCAAGACGAAGCGGGTGAGCACTAATGCCTGATAAAAAAATGCCTGATACGAATGAATCCGAAAAAAAGTACACATTGGAAGAGTGGCAAGCTTTAGCAACTAAGCAAATGAAAGGCTTAACTCCTGAAGAAATGGAATGGCATACTCCTGAAGGCGTTCCGATTAAAGTTCTTTATACGCAAGAAGATGTTAAAGATCTGAAGTTCGCTAATACAATGCCAGGGCTTGCGCCGTATGTGCGTGGCCCGCAAGCTACTATGTATGCTGGTCGCCCTTGGACCATTCGTCAATATGCGGGTTTCTCGACTGCTGAAGAGTCGAATGCCTTCTACCGTAAAAATTTAGCGGCAGGTGCGCAAGGTGTATCAGTAGCATTCGATTTAGCAACTCACCGAGGTTATGACTCTGATCATCCCCGTGTAACAGGTGATGTTGGTAAGGCTGGTGTTGCGATTGACTCTGTAGAAGATATGAAAATATTATTTGATGGCATTCCATTAGATAAAGTTTCTGTTTCTATGACTATGAATGGTGCTGTACTTCCTATTTTGGCCAATTATATTGTTGCCGCAGAAGAGCAAGGCGTTAGTCAGGAAAAGTTATCGGGCACCATTCAAAATGATATTTTAAAAGAATTTATGGTGCGTAATACATATATTTATCCACCATCACCTTCGATGAAAATTATTGGCGATATCATCGCTTATACTTCGGGTAATATGCCGAAATATAATAGTATTTCTATTTCGGGTTATCACATTCAAGAAGCAGGTGCTGATGCCGCACTAGAATTGGCGTACACCTTAAGTGATGGGCGAGAGTATGTTCGTACTGCTTTAGCCGCAGGGTTAGATGTAGACGCGTTCGCACCACGTTTGTCCTTTTTCTGGGGCATCAGTATGAACTTCTATATGGAGATCGCTAAGCTGCGTGCAGGACGCTTATTGTGGAATCGCATTATGGCGGAATTTAATCCACAAAACCCTAAATCCTCCATGCTACGAACTCACTCGCAAACGTCAGGCTGGTCTTTAACGGAACAAGATCCGTATAACAATGTTGTACGTACGACGATTGAGGCGATGGCGGCCGTATTTGGTGGAACGCAATCTCTGCACACCAACGCACTTGACGAAGCAGTAGCGCTGCCAACAGAATTTTCTGCTCGTATTGCACGTAATACACAAATCATTATTCAAGAAGAAACTGGCATTACTCAAGTTGTAGATCCTTGGGGTGGTTCTTATATGATGGAAAGCTTAACTCAGCAAATGGCTGATAAAGCTTGGACTTTAATTGAAGAGATTGAAGAAAAAGGCGGTATGGCTAAAGCCATTGAAGAAGGTTTGCCAAAACTTCGTATTGAAGAGTCTGCAGCAAGAAAACAAGCGCGTATTGATCGCGGTGAAGATGTCATTGTTGGTGTTAATAAACATCAGCTAAATGAAGAAGCTGATTTAGATATTTTAGAAGTTGATAACGTTGCAGTACGTGAATCGCAAATTGAGCGCTTAAAAACGATTAAAGCATCTCGCGATAGCGAAGCGGTGAAGGCGGCATTAGCGGCAATTACGTTAGCAGCTAAAACGGGTGAAGGAAATCTATTAGATTTAAGTGTAAAGGCAGCACGTTTACGCGCAACGGTTGGTGAAATTTCTGACGCAATGGAAGAAGAGTTCGGACGTTATAAAGCAGAAGCTCGTACTATCTCGGGTGTTTACGGTGCACCTTATGAAGACGATAAAGATTGGCAAGNAATTAAAGCGGATATTGAAAGCTTTGAAGCTGAGCAAGGTCGTCGTCCTCGTATGTTAGTCTGTAAAATGGGTCAAGATGGACACGATCGTGGCGCGAAAGTAATTGCGACAGCATTTGCTGATGTGGGCTTTGATATTGATTTATCACCTATGTTTTCAACTCCTGAAGAAGTGGCGAAACAAGCGGTTGAAAACGATGTGCATGTGGTGGGGGTTTCTTCTCAGGCAGCAGGTCATAAAACCTTGGTTCCAGCTTTGATAGAAGCATTAAAAGCTCAGGGTGCTGAGGATATTATTGTTGTTGCAGGTGGCGTAATTCCGAAGCAGGATTATGATCACTTATGGGATGCGGGTGTTAAAGGTATTTTTGGTCCTGGTACTAAGATTCCTGTGAGTGCACGCTCTGTTTTAGAGGCGATTAAAGAAGCCCAAGCTTAATCCTGATGAGTTAACAATAAGCCCGTAATTCACTTACAATCGCTATTGAGTGCATCCTTTTACGACACGCCGTAAATACATCCATGTAGGCTCGTACACCGCATCCCTGCGGTGTGACGGTCTTAAATGATGCACTCAATATCAATTCGTGAATTACTCTGGTAATTCTAGATCCAATAAGCGGTTTAGCAATCCGTATAAGCTTCCTAATTAAACCATAAGATTTAAAACGACTAGGCCAATCAATGATTGATTTAGAAAAACTAAAAAGTGGTAATCGCCGCGCATTAGCCAAAGCAATTACACTTGTCGAAAGCAAGCTCGACAAACATCGAATAGAAGCTCAAGACGTTCTTAATCAACTTTTACCAGAAACTGGCAACAGTATTCGTATTGGTATTTCAGGTATCCCTGGTGTTGGTAAATCGACATTTATCGAAGCCTTTGGCCAGTACCTTATTCAGCACGGTAAAAAAGTTGCGGTGTTAGCAGTCGATCCAAGTTCTCCCTTACGCGGTGGCAGTATCCTTGGGGATAAAACCCGCATGGAAATGCTATCTCGTGAAGACAATGCTTTTATTCGCCCATCACCGAGTGAAGGTGCATTGGGGGGCGTAGCACAGAAAACTCGTGAGACTATGCTGTTATGTGAGGCTGCGGGTTATGACGTTATCTTGGTAGAAACAGTGGGTGTTGGTCAATCGGAGTATGAAGTTGCCGCCATGGTCGATTTCTTTCTCGTATTAATGCTGCCAAATGCAGGGGATGAATTGCAAGGAATTAAACGAGGCATAATGGAACTTGCCGATGCGTTAGTGATTAATAAAGCTGATGGTGAAAGTTTAAATCTTGCTAAGCAAACCCAAGGACATTATAAAAGTGCATTTAAGTTAATGAAGCAGAATAGCTTTTGGACACCGCAAGTTCAAACATGTTCGGCAATAAATAATGAACGTATTGAAGATATCTGGAAAATGATTACAGATTATCAACAAGCAGCTAATGAAAATATTAATGCAGGCATTAGTTCTTTTTCAGAGAAACGCGCGCGTCAAAATAGCGAGTGGTTAGATAAATTAATTCATGAAATGCTAGAGCTTAAACTAAAGCAAAATCCTGAGGTGAAGAGTAAATTACCTCAACTTCAGGATGACGTTTTAAATAATAGGACGACGCCTTATAATGCGGCGCAACAAATAATTGATTTGCTATAAGTGGACTGCATTATGAATACTCCTTTAACGCCAGAAAAAATCAGTGAAAAGCTAAAACAGTTTTTTCTTGATCATCTACCTATAACTCAGTTCATGGGCTTAGAAGTAGAATCTTATGATGGTGATACATTAATTTTAACAGCACCACTTGAACCCAATATAAATGATAAGCAAACAGCCTTTGGAGGCAGTTTGTACAATGCTGCAGTTATGGCATGTTGGGGAATGATTTATCTAAAAACCCAAGAAGAAGATATCAAATGCAATCAAGTTGTGGCCGAAGGTAGTATGAAATATATCGCCCCTGTGAATGGGCGTATTCGAGCTATTTGTCATGCGCCTAGTGAAGAAGAGCTAGCCGCTTTTTTTGAAAGTTTTAATCAAAAAGGTCGAGCTAAAATTACTTTAGAATCGGCTATTTATGATGATGCTTGTGTGATGAAGATAGACCCAGAGACTAAACCGTCGGTTAAATTTTCTGGGCTTTATGCGATCTTAAAAGCTGATTAAACTGACTGTTCAGTTTGTTGTTTATTATCTTGCTCAAGAGTCGAATCAGAGGTCTCATCGAGTGTTTGAGGATTCTCTGAAGACAAAAACTCAAGAATTAAGCGACCAATAAAATTTTCGTCTGTGCTTTGGCGTAACGATTTAATAGCCCTGCTAAAACTTGGTTCGCCAATATCTTTAGCGCGGCGATTTAATAAACGTTCACTGTATTCTACATTAAATTCTGGGTGTCCTTGTAGCGTTACAATGTGCTGGCCAATGGTAAAGCCAGCATAAGGACAAAAATCATCACTCANAAAAATATGAGCTGAAGTTGGTAGTGCAATGACTTGATCTTTGTGGCTATAAATTAAATCCAAATACTTTGGAAGGGGTTGTGAAAAAGGAGAGTCCGCAACGGTTAATAAAGAACGAACGCCGACTCCCCAGCCTTTATGACTCTGTTCAACCTTCCCACCTAAAGCTTGAGCAACTATTTGATGTCCAAAACAAACAGCTAAAATTTTCGCTTGTGCTTTATCTGCAGCAACAATCCAGTTTGAAAGAGGTGCAATCCAATCATGCTCTTCATAAGCACCTGCTTTTGAACCCGTGATGACATAAGCATCACACTCATCGAAAAATAATGGTAACTCGCCTTGTTGAACTTGGTAATAAACAAACTCCAGTTCAGACTCACCTAATTGAGTAAAATATTTTTCAAACATTAAACCGTATGAGCCATACTCATGAATTAAATCATCGTATAAAACATCAGTTTCTAGTAATCCAATTCGCATTATCTAAATTCCTTATTATTGTTATTTTCGATCAGACACTCTATCGCCGTATAGAATCTACTAATGGCGGGTCTGTGAGTCATTCGCAATAAATTGACTNGCATCTTTTTTTCTTAATGGCTCAATGATGTGCTCTAATCCGTTAATTTTTACTTCTAGAGCCAAGGACAGTAACATTCCTAAACGGCCTTCTGGAAAACCTTTTTTAGCAAACCAAAGTAAATACTCTTCGGGCACATCAATAATCACTCGCCCCTGATACTTACCAAAAGGCATATGGTCATTGGCTAATGCTAATAAATCTTCTTTTTCAAACATCTAAATAATCATCTTTTGATAGCTGACTTTTCTATAGTATCACTTGCTTAACGCTTGCGCTTTACCGATACTAGCGCCTTTTTATGAAGGATCCCACAATGGCTATCGCAAAAGATACAGTAGTTCAATTTCATTACACTTTAAAGGATGCTGATGGTGCTGTTATTGAGGCCTCACATAATGGAGAACCAATGGCTTACTTGCATGGCCATGGCAATATTATTCCAGGTCTTGAAGAAGCTATGCTAGGTAAAGAAGCGGGTGCGGAATTTATCGCCACTGTTTCTCCTGAAAAGGCTTATGGACAGCGTGATGAAGCGGCTATTCAGCGTATTCCTGCCAAGCACCTTCAAGGCGCTAAAAAGTGGAAAAAAGGCATGGTTGCCCATGTTGAAACTGAGCAGGGCCAGCGCCAAGTAACCGTAATCAAAGTCGGTAAATTTATGGTTGATGTAGATGCTAATCACCCATTTGCTGGTAAAGAGCTGACCTTTGAAGTAAAAGTTGAAGATGTACGTGACGCAACTGCTGAAGAAATTCAGCATGGTCATGCCCACGGTATTGGCGGTCATCAGCACTAATTCCTTTTAGAAACTGCGCTAATTGTTAGAGCTTGTCTATACTGTGCTAAAGGCATAATTTTTAGGTATTGTATGGACAAAGCTCTAGACACTCAGGTTTCAATACCCTCTTTAGAAGAGTCCTTACGCTTAGGTCAAAGCTTTCACCTAGAGTTTGATGGTTTACCTTCATTAAATGGCGGCTATCATTTGTGGGGCATATGCCCAAGTCAGTCAATTATGGTGTCAGCGCCACAGTTGAAATTAACTGATGAGTTATTAAATACCTCCGTCAAAGCTAGATTATTTATAGAGCAACTTGATAACGCTTGTGCATTTCGAACAACCGTTGCCAATCTTTGTTCAATGCCTTCCAATTACCTTCATTTAAATATGCCCACTTCAATTGTTACAGGCGAAGTGAGAAGAAATCATCGAGCCAGAACTAATGTTCAATGTGAAGTATCTTACGGCGATAACCCGCCTAGCTCAGCAGAGATGATTGATGTGAGTATTTGCGGCTGTCGTATTAATACTACCGTGAACGATTTAAAGGTGGGGGATTCGATTGATTTAGTATTTGAAATTAATATTTATGGAATCAAACAAACGGTTAAGGTGTCTGCAATGGTGCGCTCGCGAGCTGAAGTCGGAAGTGGGTATACATTAGGGGTGCAATTTATTGAAATGAGTGATTGCCATCGAATTACTATGAATAGTTTTATTAATAAACATTGCTGATATTAAGTTGGAATAAATCGTTTAACAATCTATTAAAAAAGCCCAGCTTTGATACCAAAGCTGGGCTTTTTTAATTTAAGCATGCGGACGCACTAAGTCTGCCTCCAGGCCTAAAGCTTACTCATAAGTACAAAGGTAAGCAGTGTCTGTTTTAACTTGAACACCAAAGCTTACGTTAGCTTCAACATTAAAACTTTCACCTGCTGCAAAAGTAACCCACTCATCGCTACCTGGTAGCTTAATGATCAGAGCACCGGCAAGAACAGTCATTACTTCTTTTTGGCTAGTGCCGAATTCGTATTCGCCAGGAGCCATAACGCCAACGGTAGAGGCTAATTTTTCGCCTTTAAAAGCGATAGACTTTACGTTGCCGTCGAAATATTCATTAACATCAAACATAGATAATTCCTTAGTTGATACAAAATTGATAAAGGGGTTAAAAATTTGGTCGCGCAGTGTACCACATTCTATCTAGCCGCCATAAATCCCGTTATAGGTATGAAATACTGTATAAGCAGGCTTGAATGAATGATTTATGCTCAATTGAGGGAATAAAACTGACTATTTGTAATAAGTTGTAGAAATAGGGCGATTTTTTCTGAAATATACGTATAATGCGCGCTCTCTCAAATCTGCTGGTTTTTTTGGGCTAGGCAAAATCCAACATCCTGTTAGCTATCATTGTGAAAAATAGCGAACTGATCGTGTAGTGTGATCTGGTGTTATAGTAATTGCTCAGCCCTAATTCCTGCCTTATGTATTTTACAGGATGACTGATGTCTGACACTCCAGAAACAAATGAAGTAACTACCGAAGTAATTGAAGATCAAGGCCCAAGTTTTGCCGATCTAGGCTTACCATCTACCGTACAGCGTGTAGTTGATGAAATGGGCTATAAAAAGCCTTCTCCAATTCAAGCGCAAGCAATTCCACCTTTATTAGAAGGCAAGGATGTATTGGGTCTTGCACAAACTGGTACAGGTAAAACAGCTGCTTTTGCTTTACCTATCTTATCTCGCACAGATGCTGCTAGTCGTACGCCACAAGTTCTTGTATTAGCACCGACTCGTGAGCTAGCAATGCAGGTTGCAACCGCGTGTGAAGACTATGCTAAATATACTCCAGGTTTAAAAGTTGCTGCAGTATACGGTGGCCAAGACTATGGTACGCAGATTCGCGCTATCCGNGGTGGTGCTCAATGGATCGTTGGTACACCTGGTCGTATCATGGATCACTTGAAAAAAGGCACTTTGTCTTTAACTGATATCAAAGCGGTTATCTTAGATGAAGCTGATGAAATGCTACGTATGGGCTTCATCGATGACGTTGATTGGATCTTGGGTCACGCACCTAAAGAACGTCAAGTTGCTTTGTTCTCTGCTACTATGCCGAAGCAGATCAAGCACATTGCTTCTACGCATTTGAACAACCCAATCGAAATTAAAATCGAATCAAAAACAGCGACTGCTTCTACTATTGAACAGCGTTATTGGTTTGTGGGTGGTGCACATAAAAATGATGCATTACTACGTATTACTGAAGTTGAAGATTGTGATGCGACGATGGTATTCGTTCGTACTAAGCAAGCGACTGAAGAAGTTGCTGATTTCATGAAAGCGAATGGCGTGAAATGTGAAGCCCTAAACGGTGACATTCCACAAGCCCAGCGTGAGCGTGTTGTTGACAAGCTTAAGAAAAGTAAACTAGACATGATCGTAGCAACAGATGTTGCTGCACGTGGTCTAGATGTTGAGCGTATTTCTCACGTAATCAACTANGATATTCCGTTTGATGCTGAATCTTACGTTCACCGTATTGGTCGTACTGGCCGTGCTGGTCGTTCTGGTAAAGCTATTTTGTTCGTACGTGGTCGTGAGCGTCGTATGCTTAGCACTATTGAGCGTACAACTCGTCAGCGTATCGAAGAGATGCCGTTACCAACGGCTAAAGATGTGAACGCTAAGCGTCGTGAACGTTTTAAAGCGAAAGTAGAAGAGACCATTGGTAACCCACAAGCGGTTATGTTTAAAGAGATGATCAACGAGCTGGTAACTGATAAAGAGCTAGACGTTGTTGAAGTAGCTTCTGCATTGGCTCACTTGGCACAGAATGGTATTCCATTATTCTTAAACGAAAATGAACGCGCTCGCCAGCCACAACGTGAGCGTGAAGATCGTAGCGATCGTCAGCCGCGTGAACGTGCTCCTCGTAAGAGCCCTGGCGATGTAAGCACTAAAGCTATGCCTCTTAAAGATAGTCCAGATGTTGATATGGTTCGCTTCCGTATGGAAGTTGGTTATCAAGATGGCGTTAAGCCTGGCAACATTGTTGGCGCAATCGCAAATGAAGCTGATCTTGAAAGCAAGTTCATTGGCCACATCGAAATCTTTGACGATTTCTCTATGGTTGATTTACCAGACGGCATGCCAGAAACGGTTATGTCTAAGCTTAAAGCGACTCGCATTTGTGGTCAGCCTTTACACCTTCAAGTTGCAGAGGGCGCTAAGCCTGTAAATCGTAAGCCACCATCAGGTCGTCCTGCTGGCGGTAACCGTCGNCCAGGNAANGGNGATCGTCGNCCAGGNGGTAACCGTCGCCGTNANGAAGNCGGNGATCGTCGTCCACGTCGTGATTCTTAATTNTNAATTAAGNATTATNGNGACAGCTAATCNTTNANNNGATTAGCTGNCGATGAAAAGAGCCTGCATCTCTGTAAAGAGATNCNGGCTTTTTTGTGTCTGTGATAAGCTAAAGCCTTTCCTATAAATCGGCCAATGATTGGGTATTTATTCCACAAAACGGCGTAGATACATCCGTGTAGCCTTAGGTTCGACATCCGTGTCTCTCATATTTGCTCCACAATTACCCAATCGTAGGCCTTTAGTTCATTTAGACGAAGGCAGAACAAAGTTCCATGAGTGCATTAACCCCAGAACAGTTATCCATCGTCCATCACCAACAAGGTCATGCGCGAGTTATTGCCGTGGCAGGGGCAGGGAAAACAACCACTCTGGTGCACTTTATACAGCAGCGTTTATTGGCGGGNAGTAATCCTAAACGCATGTTGGTTTTGATGTATAACAAAGCCGCGCAAACAGACTTCCAAATTAAATTACAACAAGTGATTAGTCAGCCTTGTCAGAGCACTGGCGTTCAACATCTTGGTGCCTTACCTGATGTCAGAACATTCCACGCACTGGGTTTTAAAATTTATCATCGTTTAATCAGCCAAGGCCATTTGCCGGGAATTCAGCAAGACCTTATTAATGCCGGTGAAATAGACGGTGTCGTGTGGCGATTGCTGCAACAAGTCGCAGCCAGCCAAGGTTTAGAAGATACTCGTCAAGATATACTCTCTCAGCGTAAAAAATGGGTAGAGCCAGCCGTCGCATTTATTGATTTAGTTAAATCTGATTTGCTTAGCGCAGGGGATATGTTCGAAGAATCGGAACTGCCGCAGCAATGCCAAATCTTTATCGAAACCTTTGAGCGCTTTGAACAATGGCGTAAAGAAAATAACCGCATTACGTTTTCCGACATGTTGTACGACCCGTGCATGTTGTTTAAGCAACGTCCAGATATTGCTCAGCAGTTTTCGGGTCATATGGAATGGATCTTGGTAGACGAATACCAAGACGTAAATGGTATTCAGCAATTCTTATTACAAATATTGCACGGTGCTGGTGGTTATCAAGGCAATGGTCAGGTGATGGTGATTGGTGATGCGGATCAAACCATTTATGAATTTCGCGGCTCAAAGCCTGAGTACATAACCAAAGAATTTGAAAAAGCATTTAATACTAATGCCTATACAGACCATACCAGTTATCAACTTCCGCATACGTTTCGTTACGGCCATAAACTTTCGTTATTAGCGAATCAAGTTATTGGTGAAAACCAAGACCGTGAAGATGTACTCTGTTTATCGCACCCAACAACGCCTAATACGCGTATTCACTTGCAGCACCACGGTGATTACAGTCAGCAAGTTCTAATTTTGCTAAAAGAATTAGCAGAAAAACGCCCACTCGAAGACGTTGCCATATTAAACAGACTATGGGGTATCAGCGCGCCGATCGAGCTGGCTTTGTTACAAGAAGATATGCCATATCAACTTGATCATTCACAAACGGTTCTTGATCGTTTTGAATTGCAGATATTCTGGATTCTATTTGAAATCGCCAGTGATAACTTTAAGCAACGTAATCGTCGTCAGCGTAAAGCTGCGTGGCTAACTTTGTTAACGCAACCGTTTCCAAAAGTTAAGCGGGCCTTGCTTGAAGACATGGCAGAAAGTATCAGCCAGCACGATAGTGATTTAAGCCAAGCCTTATGGGATGCAATTCCAAAAGATATNTCNAAATGGCAGCGTCANCAANTAGAAGATCGNGGGCAGGTNATTGAAGCCGCAGAAATGGCTTCTACTGAGCTGGTTGAAGGGAAGGCTGAATCCCAGGTGGAGGCTAAGCCAAGCNATATAAAAAAGAGTCACACTAAAAAAAGAGAACTTAAAGCGTGGCAACTCGCCCAGCAATATATTAATGCCACCGATTTATACGAAGGTATTAAAGATTCAGCGTTCTCTGCGCAGCAAATAGAAGATAGAAGCGAAACCATTAAAGCGTTTGTGAGCTTCTTACGCGTGAGCAATAAGCCCGCGAATAAAATTTTCGATTATTTGAATGAATTAAAACAGCGCCATCAGAATAAGCAAAGCTCAGGCGTTCGCATAACCTCAATTCATAAAGCGAAAGGCTTAGAATGGCCTGTTGTAATTATACCTGCACTTTCTGCGCGTTATTATCCCTACGAAGCTGAAGGCACGTTTACGACCAAAAGCAGTGAAGAAAGTGAGCGACGATTATTTTATGTCGCCATGACCCGAGCTAAAGAAGATCTATATTTAATTGCACCGCCTGCATGGAATAGCGCAAAGGAAAATAAAAAAACTCAAGCAGAGCAGCAACAAACAAAAGACTGGCCGAGTAAATTTTTACGTGAAGCTGACTTTGATTTATGCAATCAAGTGGGTGAATTAATCGAGTCGGGCGAAGTATTATCAGAGCCCAAAGAACTGGAAGCGATTCAAGTTAAAAAGAGCCAGAACTTACTTAAGCGCTACAGCGAAAAAATTCAGTTCGAAATTCCAGTTAAGCTGATTTTAAAACGAGAGAAATTAGAGTCTACGAAAGGCTCTAACAGTACTGGCTCAGGAATATCGTCTGCGAACAAATACGAATTAGAAGATGATGACGCCGAATATCAAAAAGGCCAATGGCTAGTGCACGGCAAGCTCGGTAAAGGTCGCGTTGTGCGTGACGAAAAGAAATACGTCACAATATATTTCAGTGCCGATAAAAAAGAACGTAAACTAGATAAAAAAATTGCAGGGCCTTGGTTGTCTGAGGTTTAGTTTAAATTAGTTAATTGATATTGTTTAGGAACGTACATTGATAAAAAGCCTCTCTCGCATTCTATTTATGTTATTCGCCTTTCTCCTCTCGATTGAGGTAGTCTGGTTTAGCTGCGAACCTTTTCAGCGCCAACAATTATTAGAAGCTTTGGGGCGTGATGATCTAGCGCGCATAATTCAACTCGATCCTTATTTTCCATTACTGCCTCAGATTTATCAGTTACGTTTGGAAGATCATGAAAAAGCCCTAGAAGAAATCGAGCAAGAGCGTGAATTATTTGAGAAAGATGCAGAAGCTGCAACATCTATAAAAACAGAAACGTTAGATTGGCAAGCAACTGGCCAGCATTACGCTGCGAGAATGCTTTGTCGTAAGCCAAAAACACAAAACCTCGATAATGTCTCAAAACAAAAAATCTATAGGTGGGTCGATGAGGATGGTCATACTCATTTTGGTGAAAAGCCTTCGCTATCCAATCAAGCTCCAAATAATGAAGTCGAAGATCTAACTAAGCAATACGCTGCGCTTGAGCAGGCCGTTCAGTTATCTATGGAATATCCGAATTGGGCAGGGGATAGCTTCATTGAAAGTGAGCTTAAAAAACAAGGAAAAATGGTGCATAAAGTATTGAGTCATTATGTGCCGAAAGAGTACCAACGACAGATTAATCTTAAAATAATTTTATTTAAGAATGTGCAAGAGTTCGAAGATTACCGTGATGAACAAAAGGGTAATGCTCAGTGGGGTGCTTATTATAGTTCAGCTAGTAATAGCATCTTTTTACCGCGTTATTCTAGTGTTGAACAAACTATGGCGGTTGCTCGCCATGAAATGACCCATGCCATGCTTGCGGGTATGATTGGCCCTGTTCCGGTTTGGCTAAATGAAGGTTTAGCTGAATATATGGAAAGCTTTAGCTGGCAAATGAATACAGCGATTGCTCAGCCTCGGGTTGAGCAATATGGGCGTTTAAAAAATACGAGTATGACAAAGCTGGCGAATACCGAGCATCAAGATTTTTACGGCAGTAATCAGCAAATGAATTATCTACAAGCGGCTGCCAGTATGTATTTTTTGCTTGATCATCAAGCCGGGCGGCAATGGCTCAAACGTAGCCTCGCTTTTTATGGTCAGAACCCCTGTCGTAAAGTGAGTAGTGATCAGCTATTTGCTCAAGCCTATCCAGGGGGGATTGAGAGCGCTGGCCGTAACTTTAATGCTTGGTTGGATAAGGGGAAATTTTCCACACATAGGTATTAATTCGCCTTCTTTAATCCACTTTTTAATCAACTATTTTAATGGGCCTTTTAATCGAAGGTGAGTTCTCATACAATAACGACCTAAATTATTCACATTTATTGAGATNCGTCATATGACTATCGCAGCAAACAAAGTAGCAAGCATTCAATACACTGTATTGGACGAACAAGGCCAAATTATCGATAGTTCTGAAGGCGGCGAGCCATTAGTATTTTTGGTTGGTGCACAAAACGTAATTCCTGGTCTTGAAGAAGCGCTAATCGGTAAAGCGGTAGGCGAGCAAATTAAAACAACGGTAGAGCCAGCGAAAGCATACGGCGAGTACAATCCTGAAGGCGTTCAAGAAGTGCCAATGGAAGCGTTTGAAGGCGTTGAAACTGTTGAGCCTGGTATGGCATTCACTGCTGAGACTGAGCAAGGTCCTATGAACTTGATCGTTACAGCGGTTGAAGACAACATGGTTACTGTTGATGGCAACCACCCTCTAGCAGGTAAAGCATTGACGTTTGACGTCACCGTTGAAGCTGTTCGTGACGCAACTGATGAAGAAATGGCTCATGGCCATGTGCATGGCGAAGGTGGTCATCAGCACTAAGAACTTGTTTTAGTTCTGACTCGTACTTATTTTTAAGTACATACAAAGGAGCCGCTGATCGTATCGATCAAGCGGCTTTTTTGTACTTGGTTTTTTTCATATTCGCTCTTTTAGTCGTGCTGAAAGTAAGAAGCCTTCAGTCTTATAAGTAATTAATTAATCTCATAATATGTCTAAGCTGTCATTGGTGACTAAACTTCTGGCCTAACGAAGGCAAAAATTACTATAGTAGGTAAATAGTGGGAGTGTTTAGTTGTCTATATTACGATTGACTATTTTATTTAGCTTATAGCTTGAGGATAACGTGCACGAATTCTTAGATTTAAGAACTTTATCAATTAATAATATCGTGATGAGCTTATCGCTTGCAGCGTGCTTATTGATATATTCAACCTATCACTCTGAATTCAGAGGGGTCAAGCAAACGGCTTACGCCTTTATCATTAGTAGTATTGCCTCTCTTTTAGTCGTTATTCGAAGTCAGACTCCAGATATAATATCGTTTGTATTACCTAATACGTTATTCGTTTTAAGCATGGCATTTATTCATTTAGGTTTCGTGTATTTTTATCAATTTGATGATCGCAAGGTAAAGCGATTTCATGGCGCTATGTTACTTATGATGGTAGCGTTTACTTCATTTTTTACCTATGTCGATCACAGTAATAACGTTAATGTTCGAATTGCCATTTTGAGCTTTTTTGTAAGTATTCAATGTATTTACATCATGCGAACCTTGTTAAAAGGTCACAATAAAGCGAACTTAACGCTTGCAATATCGTACTTAATATTTTCACTGTTTTTCCTTATTCGCGGTTTAATCACACTGACAGAAGATCCTATAGATGACTTTATGAATGCGAGTTTAATACATTCATTATCGGTTGTTGTATATGAGCTTTTAGTTGCTGTTACTAGTTTTGGTATGGTCTGGATCGTTAGCTACAGTGCTCAGCGAGCGTTATTGGAACAAGCCTCCCATGACCCATTAACGAAGGTTCTAAACCGTAGGGCATTAGAAAGCACTATTGATACCGAGCATGCACGCTCTTTACGCAATGATTCTGCATTATCAGTGATCATGTTAGATATCGATCATTTTAAGCGTATTAATGATCGCTTTGGGCATGCTAGAGGTGATGAAGTATTAATCGATATCGCAAGTGTATTAACCCAAAATACACGCCCTTATGACAGTATTGCGCGTTTTGGTGGAGAGGAATTTATAATTTTATTGCCCAATACCTCGGTTGATCAGGCAGAGGTTATCGCAGAAAATTTACGAGTGAAGATTGCTGAGCATAATTACAATTTTAAGCCTGAGGATGGGATTAACGTAACTGCAAGCTTTGGTGTTACAGAATGCAATTTGGTGAAAGAGGGTTGGTTGAACATTCTAGAGCGCGCTGATAGTGGATTATATAAGGCAAAAGCCGAAGGCCGAAATAAGGTCGTTGTTCATAATACGAATAATGAGGATGCAGATCCTTTAGGCTCGGGGTAAAATGCCAGTCTACCTTTGATTTACCAAGTGACCCTCTGTGAATAAACCTGCTTCTCGCCTACATCCAAGAAATCCCCATCAAGGTCGTTACGACTTAAGTTTGCTAGTGAAGTGTTGCCCTGAGTTGAAAGGGTTTCTTAAAGTAAATCCTAAAGGTGAGCANACCGTTGATTTCGCCAATGAACAAGCCGTTCGGTTATTGAATCAAGCTTTATTGATGCAGCACTATCAGGTTGCACATTGGAATATCCCCGAAGGGTATTTATGCCCACCAATCCCTGGACGTGCTGATTATGTTCATTATGCTGCTGATTTATTATACGGAAAGAAAAGTAGTGCCAAAGTATTAGATATTGGAACTGGGGCTAATTGTATTTACCCAATCATTGGAAGTCGCAGTTATGGCTGGCAATTTGTGGGAAGTGATATCGATCCTGTTTCTGTTGCAACGGCCAAGTTGATTGTTGAATCGAATTCGGTACTAAAAAATAAGATTAAAGTTGTACAACAAAAAAATAAACAATCCATTTTTAGTGGAATTATAGGTCCGCATGACTTATTTGACCTGACGCTCTGTAATCCNCCTTTTCATGCTTCATTAGCTGAAGCTAATGCTGGCACTGAGCGAAAACAGAAGAACCTAAGTAAACACAAAGCTAAAAACAGTGCACCGCTTATGAAAGCTAATAACGGCGCTCGTAATAATGTTGTAGATAGCAGCAAGGGCAGAAATTTTGGTGGTCAAAAATCTGAGCTATGGTGCGAAGGTGGCGAGTTAGCGTTCTTAAAACGCATGATCACAGAAAGTAAGGACTTTTCTCAGCAAGTTTTGTGGTTCACAAGCTTAGTTTCTAAAAGCGATAATGTGAAACCGCTAAAAAAATTATTAAGTCAAATGGGTGCTAAGCAAATAAAAGTTGTTAATATGAGTCAAGGACAAAAGATAAGTCGGTTAATTGCTTGGAGTTTTTTAACTGACGAACAGATTGCAGCTTGGAATAAGCAACGCTGCCAAGAATAAAAATAATTAATATCATTAAATTAAGGTAGGACGAACTCATGAGTCGTTTATTGTATCAGTTTCCCATTTCACATTATTGTGAAAAAGTTCGTTGGGCTATGGACCATAAAGATCTAGATTATAACGTTAAAAATTTATTGCCAGGGCTTCATTTACGAACAACAAAGAAAATGGGCTCTAAAAGCTATGTGCCTATTTTAATAGATAGTAATAAAAATAATGGAAGTCAGCAGGTACAAAATTCTCACATTATTTTGACCTATCTTGATGAACAATACCCAGATAACCCGTTAACACCAAAAGATCCTGAACTTTTGAGACAAGCATTAGAGTGGGAGAAATACTGCGATGTTGAAATTGGCGTACATGTTCGCCGTTACTGTTACCATATTTTATTAGATGAGCCTAAAACAGTGATCCCATTCTTCACTAAGGGCGGACCATGGTGGGGACCATTATTTTTTAAATTGTCATTCTCTAAATTGGTTCCAGTAATGCGTAAAGTGATGGCGATTGATGAAGCGGGCGCGCAAGAATCTGAATTACATATTCAGCAAGCCATTGATNAACTATATGAAGAATATCAGCAACGTGAATTTCTGGTAGGTGATAGCTTTAGTCGTGCTGATTTAACCGCTGCTTCATTATTGGCACCCTTAATTATGCCTGAAGGGTATGGTTTAGACTGGCCTGATTCATTGCCGCCAAGACTGCAAGCATTTGTCGATAAAAACGAATCAAAACTTGCAGTATTTCGTGAAATTTATAAAAAACACCGTTAATCTTTGAAAACACGCCTAATCTTGATTAGGCGTTTTTCATTAATGGTTTGTATTTATTTGTGCATCAGAAAATTTTAAGTTCTCATCATTAACTTTACCAAAGCGAAGGGTTGCTAAATCTAGCACATAGTTTTGGTAGAGCTTCCAAGGCAGTTTAGAACCTTGTTGTGGCACTTTGGATAACGCGCGTTGTACATAGCCTGATTGCATATCTACAAAGGGCTGGTGCTGTACTGAACTATCAAAATTCTTAGGTACAACTATCTTTTTACCTGTCGCATCCATATGGTTTAATAAGCGGCACATCCATTCTGTAATTAAATCTGCTTTTAGTGTCCATGAGGCATTCGTATACCCAAATACCATTCCTGCATTCGGTAGGTCTTCGAGTAAAACCCCGCGATATACCATTTTTTCATGGGCATTAAATTCTTTGCCATCAACAAATAATTTCATATTACCGAATAACTGAATCTCTAATCCGGTTGCAGTAATAATGATATCGGCATCGAGAGATTCTCCAGACTTTAATTGAATGCCTATCTCAGTAAAGTGGTCAATATGATCGGTTACTATAGAAGCTTTACCTTCTTTTAATACTTCAAATAAATCTCCATCAGGCACCGCGCACAAACGCTCGTCCCAGGGATTGTAAGTAGGGCTAAAGTGTTTCATGTCAAAATCATCCCCGACTTCTTTTTTGACGAGTTTTTTCATCAAACGACGAGCAGAATTAGGGAATGTTTTGCAATAACTATACATCATGGCAGTGAAGGCAATATTTCGTGTGCGGGTAATACGATAAACCCAAGTTTCAGGTAAAAATTTTCGTAGGAAGTTCACCATTGGGTCATCTTGTGGCAAAGCCATTACATAGCTCGGAGAGCGTTGTAGCATAGTAACGTGCTCTGCTTTATCTGTCATAGCAGGTACAAGGGTTACAGCGGTTGCTCCGCTGCCAATAATAACGACTCTTTTACCGGAGTAATCGTAGTTTTCATCCCATTTTTGAGGGTGAATAATATCTCCCTTAAAATCTTTGCTGCCTTCAAATTCAGGTTGATAGCCATGGTCGTAATTGTAATAGCCTGTGCAGCATAAAAGAAAGCTACACTCGTAATGGCGAACTTCTCCGGTACTATTTAGTTGAACTTCTACCGTCCAACGTGCGGTTTCACTTGACCAAGAAGACGTTAAAACTTTATGGCCAAAGCGAATATTCTTTTCAATATTATTTTCTTTCGCGGTTGAACAAATATATTCCCTAATGTCTTTTCCGTCGGCAATACCTTTTGAGCTTGTCCAAGGTTTGAAGTTATAACCCAAGGTATACATGTCGGAATCTGAACGCACCCCTGGATAACGGAATAAATCCCAGGTCCCGCCTATAGCTTCTCTTCCTTCAAGAATGGCATAGGTTTTATTGGGGCTGTCTTTTTGTAAATGAACTGCAGCGCCAATGCCTGATAATCCAGCACCTATGATTAATACGTCTAAATATTCGTTTTCCATCAGAATTACCATTTATATTTTTTATTATGACAATGCAGTTAGCGTGACGGATTAAGTTGACGATTAACAGGTTATTAACAGACAAAAATTGTACGATTGACCTTATTTTAGGCTGCTCTTTACATGCTAGAACTCACTGTAATTTAAGACTCTCCACCTTTTATGACACTTAAAATGCCGGGGCGGCTAATTTGAGTATAAAGCTTTGCGAGCTCATCTAATGGGTAGCGGAAATCACTTTTAATCCAGCGCTGCAATACCATCCAAGAAGCACCCGCGAGATAATCTACCGTATAGCCAAGAGCTTCAGGATCGCTCATTGGCATAGCGTGATTACGAATATAAAGCCCGATTACTCTGGTAATGTAATTGCGAAAATGTTTTATAACAAGATGCTCAACATCAGCCGTAATAATTAATTTTGAGAAGTCGGCATGCTGTTGCCATTGATTAAATAAATGCCAAGCAATGATATTTCCTGGTTCGGGTGATTCAATAATATAACCTTCTATTTCTTGATAAAACGAATCAAAAACATTATCGATATAATCAATTAAAACGGCATCTTTTGATTTGTAGTGTAAATAGAAGGTTTGGCGAGCAATGTTNGCGGTTTGGGTAATATCTTGAATCTTAATTTTTTTATAAGCAGNTTCATTTGTNAGCNCTACAAGAGCTTGAATGATCAATGATTTAGTGCGAATAACCCTAGGGTCTTCATTTTTTAACGACATAATTGCGGTTCTGTAAATTAGTGGACAGTGAGAGAAACTGTCATTTGAGGCTACTGCTCTAAAGCGCTTAAATCAACTTAATTANACTAAATAAGTGAATAGTTGNATTCAGNAGCTGAGGAAANGTTATGTATTTAAGGAATGATCAAGAGCTATTACAGTTACGTCAGTTAAATCTAGAAATGCATTATCAGAAAATAGTGAAATACCTTGCTGATCATGATGCGCCTCTAGATTATTTGATTTCAGGAGAACTGGCGCAGTTACAAACGTTTGCGATTCCCAGTATTAGTTCGTTATTGCAACGTACTAAGCAATATCAAAATAATGGAATTAAGCGATTAGATGATACTCGTGCAATTTTGACAGAGTGCCTTTCTGACTCGGTGCAAAGCCCTCGCGGTGAGCATATGGTAAAGCATCTTAATTGGATACATAGCCACTACGATATTAGCAATGACGATTATCTTTATACTCTTGCATTATTTATTATTGAACCCGTTAGATGGATGGAGAAGTTTGGTTATCGCCCTTTGTGTGAACGTGAAAAACAAGCTGGATATCTTGCGTTTAAATCTTTAGGCCATGCTATGAATATAACTAACATACCGGAAAGTAGAGATGAATTTGTGGCATGGTATTTAAACTATCGGAATCAGAATATGAAATTTCATATTGATAACAAGTTAGTCACGGATGGCTATATTGCTGCGATAAAAGAAATGTTTCCTAGGCTATTTAGGCCCATTGTACGTCCTATGATATTAACGCTTATTAATGATCCCGAATTACTTGAGGCGACAGGACAAAAAGCCCCGCTGCCTTTAGTGCAAAAATTAATTCGAGGCTTTATGGCTGTTCGTAGAAGAGTNCAGCGTTATATAAACCCCTGGCAGAATAAAAGCTTTGAAGGTAGTTATTTAGGGCAGTATTATAAAAGTTACCCAAGTGGGTACCAAGGCTGTCCATTAGGGCCAGAGAAAATGGTTAAAAAGACGACCGCAAGTTGCCCATTTCATATATCCAATTAACAGTGAAGAATCTGTATGACACCTGCCATTGATCTTGTAAAAAAGAAAAGAATTAAACATATCCTTCATGAGTATCATCATGAAGCAGGTTCTTCACGGATTGGTGAATCGTATGGTTTAGAAGCAGCCACAAAATTGGGTATATCTACGGATCAGGTTTTTAAAACATTGGTGGTTATACTTGATAGTAAAGAGCTTGCAGTGGCGGTGATTCCTGCATCCTCAAAGCTGAGCATGAAGCATATTGCCAAAGCCGCGAAGGCGAAAAAAGCCACGATGGCAGACAAACAAGATGTAGAGCGCTCAACAGGGTATGTCTTAGGAGGAGTGAGTCCATTAGGGCAAAAGAAACGACTGCGTACTTTTATTGATAGCTCAGCGCAAGATTTTGAAACTTTTTTTGTGAGTGCAGGAAAACGAGGTTTAGAGATTGAAATGAATAGTGATGATCTAAGCCAGTTGCTTTCAGCTCAGTTCACTGAACTAAAAGCATGACGTAGTCGTACTTAGCTTGCTGATTTTAACTTGGTTAACAAATCATGAATTTCAGCTTTTAGATTTTTATCTTCAATGTCACCACTAGTAATCTTGGCTTTTTCGAGACTCGCAATCGCGCCTTCTTTATCGTTTAGTTCTAGTTTCATTGTGGCTAATGAATAGCCAATGGACGAACAGAAATCAATTGAGCTAATTGCTTCTGCTTTTACCAAGGCCTTTTCATAAATTGAAATCGCTAGCTCATAATCTTCGGTGAAGTCGGCTAAGGTTTCCCACTGTACAGGGTGATCTTTTGGTGTCCCTTCGTGAGCTTCGCAAACTTGCTTTAATTGAGTGTAGCCCTTATCGAAACTCGCTTGATCTTCATATTCAGAAGCTCTTAAGATGTCTTTAGCCAAAGTATGTACTTGCTTGTAAATCTTAGTGTTCATAACCATTAGCCAATTTTCCTATTACCGTTTTGTTGTTGGTCGAGATTATATCGTGAATAGAGGATGAGTTTGGATTTAGTTTGTAATCAATAATCATAAAATAGTGATGAAAAGTTTGTTCTATTTTTATACACTGTGGGCTCTGATATGTTTCCACTGTATATATTACGGCAAGATTTATTACCAGTCGGCTTTAAACTGACTGGAATACCGCCGAATGAGGTTTTGATGACACGTTTAATAGAGATTGAATTGCAAAAAGGCATTGCTGTATTAACCATGAATACGGCTGAAAATCGCCATAATCCTGAATTTTTAGCTGAATTTAATCAACACCTTGATCAAATCGAAGCCGATCAAAAGATTAAGTCGGTTATTTTGACGTCTTCAAGTGAAAAGAACTGGTCTCTAGGGGTCGATCTTGCTTGGATGTCACAACCAACCAATACACCAGAGATTATTTCTGGCTTTATGACAGACCTAACGGGCTTGCTAAAGCGTATTGTGACCTTCCCAATGCCAATCATTGCTGCCTTAAATGGTCATACATACGGTAATGGTTCTGTATTGGCATGTGCATGTGATTTCCGCTTTATGAAATCTGACAAAGGCTTCTTCTGCTTCCCTGAAGTAGATGTGTTGGTGCCTTTCGTACCTTCTATGTTCCCATTAATTAACAAAGCAATTCCACAAGCTTTCTTTAATCGTTTAGCGATGTCTGGCCAGCGAGTAGGTGCACAAGAGTTGTTAGACAATAATGTGGTAGAAGCGATCTTTGCTAACCAAGAAGAGTTGGATGCAGGCGTTGCAGAATTTGCCAAGTTATTTAATAAAAACCGTTGGATTTATGGTCAAAACAAAACGCAAATGAATAAACAAATTGTATCGACTATGAAAAAAGAAGATCCAGCGTTTATTGAAAACGTTAGTATGGTTCTTTGGAAAAGCTTACAGAAAAAGTAGGTCGAAAAAGTAAATTATGATGCTAACGAGAAAGTTAGCCTTATAAAACAAAAAAGCAGAAGTCATCGTTAAGATCGCTTCTGCTTTTTTATGTGCGCTATTCTTTCAATTCGCTATTTTTTCAATTCATTATTTTAGTCTATGAATATTAGCTTTAATTAAGAAACTCGTGATAGCGCTTCGTTAATTTCTTTAGACGCAGTCGGTCACGAATTAACGAAAACAGGGGGGATGCATTTACTTTTGGTTCAAGCCCTTTGCCCATTCTTTGTAGCTGACGCTTAATAACCGCCATGGTAGCAATAGAGCTCAACGTCTTATCTTTCCATTGAACCGCTGGGTTATGCGCGATTAACTGATCATTTTTTTTCCAATCATTCGGTAATGAAGGGTTCATCGCAAGTGCTGTTCCCATACCCACAATATCAATTCCATTAGCTAAAACATCTTCTGCGATGGCTAAGCGTCTTACTCCTCCGGTTGTCATAATCGGCATAGTAGCAACTTGAGCAATCTCTTTAGCGAAATCTAAAAAGTACGCCTCGCGCTGAAGAGTGCGTCCATCTGCTGATGAACTTTCTGCGGCATTGCCTTGCATAGCAGGGCTTTCATAACTACCACCTGAAAGCTCCACTAGATCAACGTCTAATTCATTCAGTGCAAGAATCACCGTTTTAGCATCATCAGAATCAAAGCCACCACGCTGAAAATCGGCAGAGTTTATTTTTACCGCGACCGCAAAATTAGGGGACACCTGAGCGCGAATAGCGTGAATAATTGAAATCAATAATTTCATGCGATTTTCAATCGCCCCACCAAATTCATCGTTACGCTTATTGGTTAATGGTGATAAAAATTGAGAGATCAAATACCCATGAGCGCCATGAACTTGAATACCACCAAAACCTGCTTGCTCGGCTTTTAAAGCGGTATCAGCAAAGCGTTGAATTAGCTGCTGGATATTTTTATGGGTCATGGCTCTAGGCTTACCAAACAAATGAGAGTGCTTACCTAGGTCGAGTGCAATATTTGAAGGAGATAACACATCGCCGCCCATAGCAGCATAGACTTGACGGCCGGGGTGGTTAATCTGCATCCAAACTTGAGAGTTGTTCTTTTTGGCGGCTTCAGCCCAAGCTTTAAATGGAGCTATATCAGAATCTTTTTCCAATACGATGCCACCAGGCCCTGTCATTGCTCGGCCATCAACCATCACATTACCAGTAATCAATAAACCAGTGCCACCTTCTGCCCATCGTTGATACAAACGCAGCATATTAGGGCCAGGGATTTGTCCTTCATCGGACATATTTTCTTCCATCGCCGCCTTAGCTAATCGATTGGGCAGTGTTGCGCCACAGGGTAATGTGAAGGGAGTAAAAGCCGGAGATGACATGTTTAGAAGCCTGAATTATCGTTATTAGTTCAACTATAGACTTATAGCTTAAATGACTATAGCCTTATAGTCGAAGTAAAATTTAAGAATGTGACAGTAATGTGATGGGTAAGGCAGTTTTTATGGCAGTCAGTTCACCTGCAGAATCTAAGCGCGAGCTAGCGAAAGCAAAAACTCGCCGCACCTTATTAAAAAGTGCCTTACTTCTGTATAGCCAAGAAGGCGCTCAGGGCATGAGCATGAATAAAGTCGCTAAGGGCGCAGGCATTGCTCAACCCAGTTTCTATAATCATTTCGCTAGCCTAGATGAATTGCAAAGTGAATTGAGCCAACAGCTAAAAGAAAATTACTTATCCCCAATGCGTATGGCTTGGGTGAATATGTTGAAAGATTATGATGCCTTGACTAAAGAAGAATTTAATCAGCGTTGTCAGGAATGTTTAAGCATGATCTTTGATTCAGCCTTTCAGAATATTGAATTATTTCAGCGTTTAATCGAAGACCGCCCGCGTTTTTCTCAGTCTTCTTTGGATAAGCCCTCACAAGGGTTAGGTAATTTAATTACTGACATTCAAGGTGAGTGGGCTGAGATATTTATACAAGGAATGGTGTTGTCAGAGCGCTCATTTGATCGAAGTAATGTGAACCTATGTGTTGATATGTCCGCCGCACAAGTCCATGAGTTGATTTTAGGGTGCCACCAACAGCGCTACTCAAGAGCGCAAGCCATTAAAATTCTATGTCTGAGTTTTGATGGATTGTTTAGGAACTTATTTGTTGATAAGAGCCGGATGAAAGCGCCTTAGTGTTATGACATAGAATAGAAAATCTCGAAAAGAATAAACAAAAATAAATACAAGATGATAGAAAAATAGAGAGAATAATAATGGCTGATGAAAAANTGCATTTCGGAACCTGTACATTATGCGAAGCAATGTGCGGAATTGAAGTAAAGCACGACGGTGAAAAAGTGTTATCGATTAAGGGGGATAAGAACGATCCTTTTTCGAAAGGCTATATTTGCCCTAAAGCCACCGCGCTTCAAGACTTATACGAAGACCCTGACCGCCTTCATCAGCCAGTTGAAAGAACGGCTGATGGCTGGAAAGAAATTAGCTGGCCAGAAGCTCTTGATAAAGTAGCAGCGGGTATTCAAACCCTGCAAAAAAATCACGGACAAAACTCTCTGGGTATTTATTTAGGTAACCCGAATGTTCATAACATGGGTAGCATGTTAACCACCAAACATTTACTAACCAGTTTGAAATCTCGTAGTCGTTTCTCTGCTACCTCTATCGATCAGCTTCCGCATCATATTGTTTGTATGCACTTATTTGGGCACATGCTGCGTATTCCTGTACCTGACGTTAATCGTACACAGCACATGTTAATTATTGGTGGTAATCCACTCGCCTCTAACGGCAGTATCATGACGGCGCCNAATATGCGTCAGAAGATAAAAGACATTAAAGCCCGTGACGGTAAAGTTGTGGTGATTGATCCGCGTCGTACAGAAACTGCAGAGCTGTCGAGTGAACATCACTTTATTCGTCCTGCGACCGACGTTTTATTATTACTCGCCATGTTGAATGAAATTTATCAGCAGGGTTTTGCTAAGCTCGGAAGCTCTAATCGTATAGCGGCACTCGCTCCTGAAATAGATCGTATCACAACGTTTGCTCAAGATTACAGCGCAGAATCTGTGGCAGGTATCACTGGAATTTCAGCCATTGAAATAAAACGTTTAGTAAAAGAATACTGCGAAGCGGAAAGCGCAGTGATGTATGGCCGAATGGGTGTGTCGGTGCAAGAGTTTGGTTTATTAAGCCAATACTTAATTATGGTAATGAACATTGTCACTGGCCGCTTGGATGAAGTTGGCGGGTTAATGTTCCCAGATCCTGCAGTTGACCTGGTAAATAATACGGGTCCAGGTTATTTAGCAAAACGCTTTAGTCGCGTTAAAAAACTACCTGATTTTAACGGTGATTATCCTGTTGTTGCCATGGCTGATGAAATGCTGGTGGAAGGTGAGGGCCAGTTAAAAGGTTTTATTAACGTTGCAGGTAACCCAGTAATAAGTACACCTAATGGCGACAAGTTAGATAAAGCGTTATCACAATTAGAATTTATGGTATCAATCGATTATTTCATTAACGAAACCAGTNGACATGCCAATATTATTTTACCGCCAGTTTCGCCCTTAGAGCGTGACCATTACGATTTAACCTTCAACGGTTTTGCTGTGCATAATGTTGCCAAATATTCCCCTGCGTTATTTAAGAAAAAAGCGAACGAAAAGCACGATTGGGAAATTACCTTAGAACTTGCAAAACGTTTAAATAAAAATGCACCAATGGCGACAAAAATCGAACGCTGGTTAACGAAAGTGTTAGGGCCAAAATTCTTATTAGGACAGGGGTTAAAGCGTGGACCTTATCCACAGGTTAACTTAAAAGAGCTGAAGAAAAATCCTCACGGAATCGATCTAGGGCCTTTGCAGAATATGCTGCCTAAGGGCTTAAAACATAAAGATAAGAAGATTCATTTGAATGTCGATTTTTATCAAGGTGATCTCGATCGCGTAAAAGAAATGATGCAGCAATATAATGATGATCAGATCTTATTAATTGGTCGCCGTCATGTACGCAGTAATAACTCGTGGCTGCACAATAGTCAGCGTTTAGTGAAAGGTAAATCACGCTGCACCTTGATGCTTCATCCTGAAACGGCCAAGCAGAAAGGAATTGAGCAAGGCCAGCTAGTGAAGGTAACCTCACGAGTGGGCAGTGTAAATATTGAAGCGGAAGTGACTGATGAACTGATGCCAGGGGTTGTGAGTATTCCACATGGTTGGGGTCATGGTCGTAAAGGTGTTAAGCAAAAAATTGCACAGGCGAATGCTGGTGTTAGTGTGAACGACCTTACAGACGATACTCTGATTGATACCTTATGCGGTAATGCGGCGGTCAATGGCGTACCTGTTACGCTAGAGGCGGTTTCATTAGAGGCTGCGAG
>PAOL01000028.1 GCA_002708475.1 Oleispira sp.
GTATAAAATGTGGTCATAATAGTGCCCGAGGGGTCTCGTTATGTCTGTATCGCTTTTGGCCATACACAAATGAATCGTATTTACCGTCCAGATGATGATCGGACGAACCCATATTTGAGGTTGCGAATTATGCCAGAAAATTTACCTTAACAAAACCGAGATGGGTGATATGGCGGGTATAACTGAGAATGATGTGGGCGTCAGATGACTGGTTTTTCTGAGTTTTTGTAGTTTTTTTTCAATATGGGAGTATCTGCTGCGCTATTTGGCGGTATTGCTATCAGATAAGCGATAGATGAGTACTGAAGTACTCATCTATCGGATTTTACGTTAAATTAATGTAGTTTTTTTTCAGGAAATAAATTCGTAACTTGTTCTTTATTGAAGGAGTAATGCTGCAAACAGAATTGGCAGTCTACAGATACTTTTCCTTGTTCAGCGATGACATCCATCAGCTCTTCAAACCCAACTTGCTGAATAGCATTGCCGATACGTTCTTTTGAGCAGGTACAAGCAAAACGCAATGGTTCTAAATCGTATAGACGCACTTCTTCTTCGTGATAAAGGCGGTGCAGTATAGTTGGGTTATCGAGTGTGAGTAATTCCTCTCGTTTGAGTGTACTGGCCAAATGACTCAGACGATCCCAGGCATCGACATCATTTTCGGCGCTCGAAGGCAATTGTTGCAGCATAAAGCCACTCGCTACGGTGCCGTCACATTCTAGCCAAAAACGAGAACCAAGCTGTTCTGATTGTGAAAAATAATATTCAAGAGATTCGTTTAGCTGGTTGCTGTCTAATGGTACGACCCCCTGATAGGGTTTTCCTACTGCAGGTTCAAGCGTGATGACTAACTGACCACCAATGAGTTCTACTTCTTCAATCTTTTTGCTTTCGTCGTAACGAGCAATCGCACGTATATCACCCGTATTCGTGGTTTCTGCCTGAATTAACGTGACGTCACCTGGTAAGCGTACTTGTAAGCAAAGTCGGCCTTCGTATTTCAGTGTTGCACTCATTAAAGCGCTGGCAGCCATGAGTTTTCCGAGCTCGATTTTTAATGCTTCTGGGTATTCGTGCTTTGATAAGACGTCGCTCAGGCTTTTATGTAGGCCAACAAGTTCTCCTCGAACATCGGTGTTGTCGAAGGTGAAGCGTTGCATGCTATCAAGATTACTCATATTTCACTCATATTTCACTTTGGTGCTTAAATTGATGGATCTGACGACGTTGTTTCTTGTTCGGTCTGTGGTCAGGAGCCGCGGTTGCGTCTTTCATTACTCTACGAAGTTCGGTTGCGTCCATGCGAGCTTTAATGCTGTCGGCTGTTTCTTCATATAAAGTTTGAGCTTCAGGAGCACCGCGACGTTGTTCTGATAATTCTTTGATAATGACGATCTTTTCATCGAAACCTTGGCGAATTGTCAGTTCAGCATTTATATCTACCGTTTTGCTAACTTTGCATCGCTGCCCTTCATAATGCACTTTACCGCCTTCGATAGCGGCCTTGGCAATCGCGCGGGTTTTATAAAAGCGAGCAGCCCATAGCCATTTATCTAAGCGAATTTTTTTATTCTCGCTTGTTTGTTGCTTGCTCATTATTGCTCGTCGCCTTTATGCCGCTCTTGCTCATATAAGAGTTCATCAAAATGATGAATGCCTGGATGTTCGCTATTGGTATTAGGTTCTTTTTGACTGTCTGGATGAAAGATGGTCAAAAGGTGTTTAAAACCCCACTTTCGTGCCGATGCCAAAACTGCTTGGCTATCATCAATCAGTAGTGTTGTTTCGATATTAAAGGGTTCATCGTGCTGTAAGTGCTGCCAAAACGCTTGGCTCTCTTTGGGCTCTTGGTAATCGTGAGAGCTAATAATACGGTCAACGAGCTTATCTAAGCCTGTTTTTGTCATTTTCAGATTAACGCTATCACGGTGTGCATTGGTTACGATAACCGCTTTTTTTCCTTGTTGCTTAAGCATGGCAAGGAAGTCTTTAACATAGGGGCGGTATTGAATTTTTTCAACGATGTCTTGTTTCAATGCCGCAACGGGCATATTTAAACGCTCACTCCAGTAATCTAAACAGTACCAGTTTAAGGTGCCTATGGTGTCATCTGAGGCTTGTTTCAAAACTTTATGCGCGGCTTCATGCTCAATACCATGAAGCTCGGCATACTTTGATGGCATAAACTGCAGCCAAAAGTAGTTATCAAAATGAAGATCTAGCAAGGTGCCGTCCATATCGAGGAGAACGGTATCTATTTTTGACCATTGTTCAGCAGTGTAGGTCTGAATTGTTGCAGTTTTGTATGCTGAGGTCTGTGTTTGGCTATCTGTCATATTTGAGTCAGGTATACTGATTTCTATTAGAATTAATCTGAAAATAGATGAATATCGGAATTTGCTTATTATGTCTGAAAAACCAGAAATCTTACACCAGTCAATTGTATCTAAGAGCCGTCTATTTACAGTTGAGGAGGTGGACTATCGTTTTAGTAATGGTGTTGAAAGACGCTATGAACGCTTGATTTCAGGCGGTTCGGGGGCGGTAATGATGGTGGCAATGCTGGATGATGAGCATGTGGCATTAATTCGTGAGTTTGGTGGTGGTATAGAAGAATATACACTCACAGTACCGAAAGGTGCGGTGGACTTGGGCGAGACGATTTACGAAGCAGCAAATCGAGAGCTTCAGGAAGAGATAGGTTTCGCAGCGAGAAAAATTACGTTTTTAAAGCATATGAGTTTGTCACCTAGTTATATTAAAGGGGGTATAGATGTTTTGTTGGCCGAAGATTTATACCCTTCGGTTCTGGAGGGTGATGAGCCTGAACCACTCGAATTAGTTAAGTGGCCCATCGCGAATCTTCAAGAACTTGTTATGCGCGATGATTGCACAGAAGGCCGTGCAATTGCGGCGCTCTATTTCGCTCGAGATCATTTGCAGGGCTAACGGGAGTTTGTGACTGTGCGTTGCTCTATTTCGTGTTGCCTAATATTTTATCTAGTTCTTCAATAAGGCGAGCTAGTTTAATCGGTTTGCTGATAAAACCGTTCATACCAGCCTCTAGGCAGCGCTCTTTGTCTTCTAGCATTGCGTTGGCAGTGAGCGCTAGAACAGGAATTTGACCTTGATCGGAGCCAAGATCACGAATTTTTTGGGTAGCCATGATGCCATCCATTATTGGCATATTGACGTCCATTAAAATAAGATCGAATGAGCGTTTTTGTACCTCATTTAACGCCAGCTCTCCGTTTTTAACCACGACTGATTTGATCCCCAATTTTTCTAATATCTTGCTGGCTATTTTAGCGTTCACAACATTGTCTTCAGCCAACAGTACCGTTGCTTGGTAGTTCCTTTTTAGGTTGGTTGACTTTATTGCGGTTTCGCTGACGCCTGGTTTCAGTGGAATGCTTAAACTAAAGGTACTGCCAACTCCTAGCTCACTTTCAACCTCTATTTCCCCCTGCATAGCATTGGCTAAATGCTGACTAATGGTAAGCCCTAGGCCTGTTCCACCATATTCCCGGCTAGTACTACTATCGGCTTGCTGGAAGGCAGAGAATATTTGCTTTGCTTTTTTATCAGCAATTCCAATACCGGTGTCTTTGATTTGTATTTTGAGGGCATATTGATGATTCTCTAATGCTATCCCTTGGACGTGAAGATCGATACGGCCTCTGTGTGTGAANTTCAATGCATTACTAAATAAATTNTTTAATATTTGACGAATACGATTTGGATCACCTACCCAAAATTGAGGTAGATCTGCAGCATAAAAATAGAGCGCCTGGATTCCTTTTTGCTTGGCAGCACCGCAAAATAGTTTATAAACGTCGTTACAAAGTTGGTGAAGATCAAAATTAATTTGCTCTAATTCAAAGTTTCCTGATTCAATTTTCGATAAATCAAGAATGTCATTAATTATGTTTAGTAGGGCATGAGATGAGGAGTGGATAATATCAATGTATTGTTTTTGTTCATCATTAATTGATTTATCTAGCATGAGTTCAGTGGCCCCCAATATTCCACTCATGGGCGTTCGAATTTCATGACTCATATTGGCTAGGAAAACACTTTTACTTTGGTTGGCATTTTCAGCGCTACGTAAAGCTTCTCTTATTTGAATGTTTGCAGCTTTTAAAGCTTGGTTATTAGCTACAGATTCGGTGATGTCTAGTCCTGTTAATAATATTTCTTCATTATCATCACTAGGAACTGAGGTGATGTGCCAGTCAATAAAAAATTCTTTTCCAGTTTGAGCAATCAATGGAAATTCTGCGTTTACCGTGGCGCTTGTTTTAGGTGTGATGTTGCGCAGGTAATTATAAATTTGATGATGTGATCGTTTTGGACAAAAATTACTAATAGGTTTACCTAATACGTCTTCTTCGTTGCAGTCAATTAACTGAATAAATTGTTGGTTGGCTTGGATTATTCGGCCATGGCGATCACTGATNACCAACAAGGTATGCATTGTATTTAGGTAGGTGTGCATGCGATTACGTTCATGTCGTAATTCAATTTCCATGCGGTAGCGCTTACTAATATCATCAGCTGAAATAATAATGAAGTTAGAGCCATTTTGTATCAAGGGTTTGGCTTTAATTGCCCAGCGGNGCTCAACNGAATCGCTATTACCTTTTTGTACAATAGTGCATTCAAAATCGACATNCGATTTCTTACTAAATACTTGGCTTAGATATTGTTCAATCTTCTCTTGTTCATCCGCCTTAGCTAAGCGGCTGAACTTTTGCCCTTTAGAGTTGTTGAATATCGCTTGGAAAGCATCGTTATATTCAATAATACTGAANCTGGTATCAAGCTTTAGGTGGATATTTAGATTTGATTTGTTACCACTTTGCTTAGCAGTTTTTAGTTGTTGTTTAAGATATTGACGGTTATGCCACATGAGGATTGCAATGGCACAAAGAAGAGTGATTAACGTNAGTATTATTTCTTTAAATTTTGTTTGTTCAATATATCGAGATCGAACATCTGCTAAGGATATTGAAATAAGTTGAAGGTTGGCATCACCTATTTTGTAAGTAAAAAAAATTGAGTCTGGATTGTCGCTTGGTATAAAACCATCTTGTTGNTTGAGTGCTTGCAAGATGATATTTTTGTGAATGCTTTTGTCATCAGGAACTATGCTAATTAGTTCATCTTCGTTACGTAATATCTGATAAGACTGAATGCCATTAAGTGAAGCGATATCTATGTATTGCTGCTGATTAAATTGTTCTTTTGATGCTTGAACAAAATCAACAAAATCTTGCAGAGATTCTTTTTTTTGTGCATAGGCTTGTTGCAAACCTATGCACCACGAGAAAGATAAGGCCACTAAAAATATACAAAAGGCTAAGATGATTATAGTGTTGAAGCGTTTGCCCATCTACCCAGAGTCCCTTTGATTTGATGATGTAATGCATCAAAGTATAGAGTTAATTGGTAAAAGCGTCATCAATTAACACTCAGATAAGTGTTTTAGATTAACCAGGGAAGCAATACGGCGTGAAGAGTGGCAGTAAGAGTCATGGCCATTGCGGAGTATGCAGCATGCTCTTGGCCTAGCTCTATGGCTCGGCTTGTACCTACAGCATGTGCGCAAACCCCTAGTGATATTCCCGTTATTTGTGGGCTGTCGAGCTTAAATATTTTTAATAGCGAAGGAATAATCGCAGCCCCTATAATCCCTGTAACCATGACAAAAGCTGCGGCGAGTGCGGTGATGCCGCCAGTTTGTTCTGTGATAGCAACGGCAACAGGTGTAGTAACCGATTTGCTGGCCATGGTTGTAGTGATTACATCAATTCCAATCCAGTAATGGGCGAGGGCCATTGCCACTCCTACTGTGGTGAGGCTGCCGACTGTGATAGCGATAAGAATGGTGACAAACTGTTTTTTCATTTTATGAATGTGATAAAACAACGGCACTGCAAGGCCTACAACGACTGGGCCTAAGAAGAAACTCAGAAGTTGTCCGCCTTGCTCGTATGTCGAGTAAGGGGTATCGGTAGCCCACAATAAAAATGTGACGAGAACAAAACCAGATAATACAGGGGGTAGCCAAGAAGCATGATTAAGCTTTTGGTAAATACTTAACCCTAATAAATAGGCCCCCAGAGTAATTGTTAGCCAAGTGGTTGGCTGCTGCAAAATAGTCACTAGCATTATTTACCCTCCGGCTTCTTCTCAATTTTACTGCCAATTTTAAGAATTAGAGCTGTTATTAACACGCCAGGAATAAGGCTAATGGTTAGTATGACTANAAATTTCAAACCGTGCTGCTGAATAATATCCGCTTGGGTAATTAAGCCGGCGCTGATTGGGATAATAAATAGTGGTAACAGCGGCGAAAGTTTATTTGCTGCGATTTCAATATTTTTTGGGGTTTTATTTCTGAGGATTATTATAGTCAGCAATAGAATCATGCCGATTATCGAACTAGGTACGGGGATGGCAATCCAAGATTGGATTGCCTCTCCGAGAACAAGAAAAACTAAAAGAGCAAATAGACCTACTAGCATATTCCCATTCTTTTGTTTGGTACGGAAGGAGAGACTTGAACTCTCACACCTTACGGCACTAGAACCTAAATCTAGCGTGTCTACCAATTCCACCACTTCCGCTTAGGCTGCGCATAGTATAGAGACTCCCTATGCGTGTCCAGTACTTTTTTAAATTAATTTTAAATTAATTTAATGATCGTTATATTTACGGATATATTTGGGTATGGCGTTTTCGATAATTACTTGGGGTGATACCTTTGCAACGCTTAAAACTATGGCTAAAGTTGGCGCTGTCACTAAACCCCAAGCGCTCGGCAATTTCGCTGAGTTGAATGGGTTTTAATAGCAACTCTTCTGCAATGCCAATACGAACATCATCCCGTACATGTCGCCAACTGGTGCCTTCTTCTTTTAATTGTCTGTGAAGGGTGCGCGTTGTTCTGGCTAATTGTTTGGCTATGTCTTCCATAGAACCGTGTAAGCCAAATTGTACTAAGCTATCCCTTACAAGTTTGGCAACGGGTTTCCAGTTATGTTTGTCTTGTAGTAACTGGCTGCACTGCTGTTCACAGATTTTAACTGAAGCCTCATTTGCCTTGGCTAAAGGTAGGTCTAGTATTTTGCCAAGGCCTACATAGGCATTAGCAGGTGCATTAAATTGAATACTCCCGCCTAATTGTTTTTCTAAAGCTTCAAGAACAATGCGGTTAGGTTTAGGTCCTTTCAGCGTCAACTGAATAGAAAAATTGTTACCATCAAACAATTCTCGGTAAATCACACTCACGGCCCATATGTCTCGCATCAAAACCATGCGCCCAAGATCACCCTGAATATCGCAATTAAAACCTAAAGCACTGTCCTGATCATCTGATGTTAAAAAAATATCACTAAAGGCATAAGTTAATCCCAAGTATCGTAAGCCTATCTCGGTGGCTTTACGCATGGTACTGCTAGACAATAGTGCATAGCCCATGATGCCGTAACTGGTTAAAAAATAACGACTGCCTAACTCAATACCTGCCTGAAAAGGATCTTGAATGTGGGGTAAGAGATTGCTTAATATCTTCAGCTCTTGCTCATCTTTAATTTGCATTTCATGGTTATCAAGTTGCGTTTCAAGCAAGCCTGAACCTTCCAATAAATCCGCTATGGATACGCCTTTTTGTTTGCCGTATTCCACAACGATTTGTGCACTGGTGATATTGCGTATGGCCATTTACCTACCCTTTACTACCATGCTTTGGCGCCAATGTGTCTTATAATCACAAATATAAGTCTGTTTTTAGCATAGATCAATAGACTTCTATTTCTTATNCTATTCAACTGGATCTTGCGCAGTTNNTTTTTTATCAAGGTTACTTTTTAAAACAAAACATGTGCGCACCATAAAAATAATAATGAGAGGTGTTTATGGCAGAAGCTAAACGCAATCCGTCAGTGGTTATCATTGGCGCTGGTATGACGGGCATCTTAATGACCATTAAGNTGCGCAATGCGGGGATCACAGACATTGTGGTTCTAGAGAAAAAAGAATCTGTTGGCGGCACATGGCGTGAAAATACTTATCCAGGTGCAGCTTGTGATGTACCTTCCCACATGTACACCTATTCATTTGAACCCAATCCAAACTGGAGCCACTTTTTTGCACGGGGCCCAGAAATAAAACAATACTTTGAACACGTCACTGAAAAATATGATGTGACACGAGACATTCGCTTTAACGAAGCCGTGACCGATACCCATTACCATGAAGGTAAGTGGACGGTAAAAAGCAGTAAAGGCAATACTTATCATGCTGATTTTATCGTCTGTGCGACTGGTATTTTACATCACCCTAAATTTCCAGATATTAAAGGCATTGAAAACTTTAAAGGCAAAATGTTCCATACCGCCCAGTGGGATCATTCAACGCTTATGAATAAAGACACTCGTGTGGGTGTAATTGGTACCGGCTCTACAGCGGCACAGGCCATTCCTGAACTGGTTAATACCGGCGCTGATGTTTCTATTTTTCAACGCACGCCACAATGGTTAATGAATATTCCAGATTTTCGTTTTTCTAAAACCATGAAAAAACTCATGACCAAATTTCCATGGATCACAAAGATTCACCGCAATACAGGTAAATTTATTTTAGAACACCTTTTCACAAAAGCTGTAACAGGACATTTTTTACAAAAGCATTTTTTACAATTTATGTGTAAAAGTAATTTACGCTTAAGCATTAAAGATAAAACCTTAAGAGAAAAACTGAGACCCGATTATCAAGTCGGCTGCAAACGCGTCATCATTAATTCTACTTTTTACAAAGGTATTCAAAAAACCAATGCTCACTTAATTACAGAGGGCATTGAGTGCATTACTGAAACAGGCATTCAAACCACAGATGGCAAGCAACATGATTTGGATGTATTGGTATTATCCACAGGGTTTAATCCATTCAACTTTATGCGCCCAATGAATTTAACCGGACGTAATAATTTACACATAGATAAAGCCTGGGATAAAAAAATAAAAGCCTACCGATCTATGATGCTGCCTGATTACCCTAATTTCTTTTTAATGCTAGGCCCTAATACACCTATTGGTAACTTTTCAGTGATTGCCATGAGTGAAGTACAGGGGGATTACGTAATTAAAATGATCGATAAATGGCGTAACAATGAATTTGACGAATTTGAAGCCAAACCNGAGGCCATTGATGAATTTAACGCGTATGTCAAACAAGGATTAAAAGGCACCAGTTGGGTCGGCGGATGTCAAAGCTGGTATTTGGATGCTGATGGCGACCCGATATTATGGCCCTANACATGGGCTCGCTGGGTTAATGAAATGAAAGAGCCACAAATGCAACACATGCATACAGCTTCGTTTCAATCTTCTGCACCTGCTAAAGCAGTTTAAGGGTAGAACTCAATGAAAAAACAAAATGTATTCATTACCGGTGCCGCATCAGGCATTGGATTAGCGACTGCAAAATTTTTGCATGAACAAGGCTNTTTAGTGGGCATGGCCGATCTAAGTTTNTCGNCTCTACAAGATGTGACTAAAGNCTGGAATCAAGATTGTATTCGCTTATTTGAATTGGATGTGACTAACTTTCAACAAAGCCAACAAGTTATGGATAAATTTTGCGAAGCGTACCAGTCGTCGCTCTCTATTTTAATTAACAATGCAGGCATTCTCCAAATTGGTCCATTTGAATCCATCAGTAATGAGCAACATGCTCGAACCATTAATGTGAATGTCATGGGTGTGATCAATATGTGTCAGGTTGCTTTTCCTTATTTAAAACAGCAACCTAATGCCAAGGTCATTAACCTGTGTTCAGCCAGCAGTGATTACGGCATTCCTGAATTAACCACTTACTCAGCGTCTAAACATGCGGTTAAAGCCGTTACAGAATCACTGGAAATTGAATGGCATCAACATGACATTCAAGTGTGCGATGTGTTGCCACCCTTTATATCAACGAATATGCTTAGTTCACAAAAAACAACTGCCAAAGTGATGGATCGGCTGGGCGTTGATCTTAAAGCAGAAGACGTAGTTAACGTCATATATAAACAAATTAAATCTGCCAAAACTCACAGAACGGTGGGGGTATTTTACGGTTTATTGCATCGCTTAAATAACATCTCACCTTTTTTCATTCGTCGCTTAATGATGAAGTTTTTAAGCCGATAATGGGCACTTTAATTGAGCAAAATAAATTATGAAACACACCATAAATACAGGTGAAAAACTAGAGAAAAGACAACAACTTACCGCTAAGTTGCTGTCTTTTATGCCGCCCTTACATAAGTTACCACCCAAGGTTTTTCGAATTTTATTTTTAATCATGGATCGATTAATAGGGTTGGAAAAAACGCAACTACATCAAGTGGTCGATTATCAAATATCAACAACATCTGGTTATGGAAATCCCGATCATAAACTCAATGCTCGGGTCTATTATCCTAAACCTGCCTCTGGGTCCGACAGTACGTCGAATAAGTCGATGGTGTATTTTCATGGTGGTGGCTGTGTCATCGGCAGCATTAAAACCCATGACCATTTTTGTCGATTTCTTGCAAAATACAGTGAAACCACAATCATTTCAGTGGAGTATCGTTTAGCCCCCGAGCATAAATTCCCCATTCCAGTTTGTGACGCCATTGATGCTTGGAATTGGATCAATCTGAATCATAAACAACTGAATTTAAACCCCAATAAAATCGGTGTGGGTGGTGACAGCGCCGGTGGGTACTTAGCGTGCATAGTAGGCTTAACGTCATTGCACAATGACTTAAAAGTAAAAAGCCTTTATACGCCTAGCTTTCAATTTTTAATTTACCCAATGCTAAACTTACAAAGTGATTCTGAATCTTATAACGCGTTCACCAAAGGCTTGATTTTAACCAAAGATGTAATGGACTACTTTACACAACATTATGTTAATACTTTGGATGAAACCTCTTATCCTTTGGTTAGCCCTTTACAGGCACAAGACATTTCTAATTCGCCAAAAACGTATCTATTAACATTAGGTTACGACCCACTTAGAGATGATGGTGTGTCATATGTAAGCCGCTTGAAACAAGTAGGGATTGAAGTTGATCATGAGCATTATGATGATTGCATGCATGCATTTATTTCTGTAACAAAAATCAGTAAGCGTGCCCGAGAGGCTTCGCTTTCAATAGCAGCGGCTTTATCCCGGATATGAATTGATTATAATTTTTTCGGTGTTATTGTATTTGGATATAAAGCCTTCGAAGTTTGATGCGTTCATCGGAACACAAAAAGAGTATCCTTGATAGCTATCAACTCCTGATTCAGAAAGTATTTTAAGCTGGCTCTTATCATCTATCCCTTCGGCAATCATTGATATATTAAGGCTGTGAGCGAGTGCTGAAAAAGCCATTAAAGAATTCTCACCTNGGGCATTAGATAGCGACTCTATTAATGGTTTTTCAAGTTTAATGGCNGTTAGATTAAATTTAGAAAGAGAGTTAATAGAGGTGTTACCTAGACCAAAATCATCAACAAAAATATTGATTCCTGAAGTTTCTAACCGTTTAAAGCTGTCTTCGATACCATTTTGATCACTTGAAAGTAGCTCTTCGCTTATCTCAAGAGCTAATGTATTTTTCGGCATATTTAGATTGGAAGTTATGCGTTGNATATNACTGATCAATTGNTGCGAAGAGAACTGGCAATTGGATATGTTAATGCTCATTCTTGCGTTTTTATGGATTANGCCAATTTCTTTCCATTGTACCCATTGCTTGCATGCTTTCTCAATTAGCCATTCCCCGACCGGAATAATCANCCCTGTTTGCTCNAATAAAGGCATGAAATCTTTCGGTGGTACGGTACCNACTNTAGGATGCTGCCAACGTAAAAGAACCTCAGCGCCTTCNATTGNATTNCTGTCGGTACTTNCAATNGGCTGGAAATGAAGTTCAAGTTGNTTTTCTTGAAGGGCTTGTTGTAAGCCTTCTTGAAGAACCATTTTATAGCGAGCTTGGGCGGTGAGCTCCGATGTGCAAAATTCAAAACGTTGTCTTCCTTTGCTTTTTGCTCGATATAGCGCCAAGTCAGCTTTTTCAATCAGGCTATTAGCATCTTCATTATCGCTGTCTGAAATGGTAATGCCGATGCTGCAGCCTATGTTAAATTCATGCTGCTGCCATGAAAATATATTAGATAAAGCATTGAGTATATTTTCGGCAATGGTGCCCGCATCTCGGTGGTCTTGTAAATCTTCGATGACGACAATGAATTCATCGCCTCCTAATCGAGCGACCGTATCAATTTCACGAACAGTGTCTTTCATCCTTGCACCAGCTTCGCGTAAGATTGCATCGCCCGCTGCGTGTCCCCAAGTATCGTTAATCGGTTTGAAATGGTCTAGGTCTACATACATGACTGCGAGTTGGCGCTGGAAGCGTTTACTGCGTGCCAGGGCCATGCGTAAACGATCCATAAGTAATTGGCGATTAGCGAGGCCAGTTAAAGCGTCAAAGCGTGCCTTATGGCGCATTGCATTATGACTGCTGGTACGCTGAGTAACGTCTCGACAGCTTAATAAAAATCGGTTTCCAATTAATTTACTTACGTTAACTTCTAAGTAACGATTGCGACCTAAGCTATTTTTAGCGGCGAACAAGTGGCCGCTACAAGGCTGACCTTGATGGCAAAGTTTATTAAGCTGCCTGCGAACTGGGTGGTTGGTTTTGTCTGTTAACTCAGGAAATATTTCATCAAGGTAGGTGTTTTCCCATTGCTCAGCGGCACCGGAAAGGCAAGAGCTCATGTTTTCATTGATGCTAAGAATCACACCATTATTATCGACTATGATTTGTCCTTCAGATGAAGTGCTGCCACAATTTGTTGGTAAGCCTTTGCTACCTATGCCTAGGTGATTGAGTAACCATTGAGGCGCATTGGTTCGGGGAAGCTGTACGACACTTTGTTCATTGGGCTGATCTGTAAATANTACAATGCGTTTACTGCAGTCAGCAATATCGGGCTGGCGATTAGCAGCATCAACTAAATATAGAGTATCTTCTGTCGTCAGGGAACTCTTGCTAGTATTGCGTGCAGCTTGGATGTTTGCTTGTGATAACTTGGCTTCTAACTGCTGGGCCCACTCGTCATCTTCACTGATGATTATACAGTCCATNAATTGTGCTTCTTAGTAATCAGGCTCTTNTAANNCTAGAAGTTATTGAGTAATTAGCGAGTTATGGGTTATTTATTAAACAATAAAATACTACTAAAGCATTAGATTTGCTTTATTGACAACTGAAAAGGTTTTTCTTTTGAATTATAAAAAAACAGTTGCTGCGAATAATGTCATTGTAAGTTTTGCTGCTTTCGTGGTGGTTATTGCAGGCATGAAAGCTTCTACCGAGATATTGGTCCCTTTTTTATTGGCCGTATTCATAGCCGTGTTATGCACGCCGTTAATGGTTTGGTTAAAGGTCCGAAAAGTTCCTTCTTCCTTGGCGGTGCTCTTGGTGGTGGTTATGTTCTTTTTATTAGCTGCGACTTTTGGAACTGTAATTGGTGCAAGTCTATCTGCATTTTATCAGGACCTTCCTGATTATGAGCAAAAACTACAATTGCAAAGCCAAGCTGGCGTTAGTTGGTTGAAAGGAATGGGCGTTGAAGTTGATCAGTCCATTATAAGAGACTACATAAACCCTAGTGCTGCAATGAAAATGGTGGCTCAGGTCTTTAGTGGATTAGGCGGTGTGCTAACGAATGCGTTCTTAATTTTATTCTCAGTCGTTTTTATTTTAGTTGAGGCTTCTGATTTTCCGGATAAAGTAAGGCGTGCTCTAGGTCATCAGACGACAGCACTAGAAAGCTTTCAGCGATTCAGTGACTCAGTGCAGCGTTACCTATTAATTAAAACACTTATTAGTATCGGGACAGGTATTTTCGCAGGTGTTGCCTTGGCGCTTATTGGTGTTGACTACGCTGTCCTGTGGGGATTGATTGCCTTCTTATTAAATTATATTCCAAATATTGGTTCTATTTTAGCCGCTATTCCACCTATGTTAATTGCAATGATTCAATTGGGGCCAATGAGTTCGTTATTGGTTGCAGGCGTGTATGTGACTATTAATACTTTGTTTGGCAATGTAATAGAACCTAGATTTATGGGGCGCTCACTAGGATTATCGACCTTGGTTGTTTTTGTCTCTTTGATTTTTTGGGGTTGGGTATTTGGCCCTGTGGGTATGTTGCTTTCTATTCCATTAACTATGGTAGTAAAGATTGCGCTAGAAGGTAGTAAGCAGCANCACTGGATGTCGGTCTTATTAGGTCATTAAAAGATGATTTCAGAACAGTAAATCGAGTTAATGCGTAAGGAAGGGTAAAAAGCTTACGCTTGTTTTATTGCAGGCATTACACTGCAATAAAGAGGTGAACATATGTATCAAATTTTATTGATTGATGATGATTTTGAGTTGGGTGAATTGTTGCAAGAATACCTTGCAATGGAAGGTTATCAGTTAACGGTCCGCCATGATGGTGAATCCGGTTTAGCGGCTGCGTTGACGGGTGAATACGATCTTGTCTTATTGGATGTAATGTTGCCTAAAATGAATGGTTTTGATGTTTTAAAATCATTACGTCAAGAATCTATGCTGCCTGTCATTATGCTAACGGCTCGTGGAGACAGTGTTGATCGCGTTTTAGGGTTAGAACACGGTGCGGATGATTANATCCCTAAACCGTATCATCATCATGAGCTGNTGGCGCGCATTAAGGCTCTATTCCGCCGTATTGAAGCAGGACAACCTAAAGTCGCAAATGCTTGGTTGCAGGTAGATGGTTTAAAGCTACATAAAGCGACTCGTTCGGTAAAGCTTAATGAAAAAGACGTTGAATTAACGGGCGCTGAATTCGGTGTTTTATTAACCTTATTAGAAAGTGCTGGGGAAGTTGTTGATAAAGAAGTTTTGTCGCAGAGTGCTTTGGGGCGTCGTTTAAGTGCTTTTGATCGCAGTATCGATATGCATGTAAGTAATTTGCGTAAAAAACTGGGTGATAGACAGGACGGTAAGGCTTATATCAAAACGGTTCGTGGCCAAGGCTATATTCTTGTTCAAGATTAAATTANGTTTAAACCATGCGTTGGCATAATTCATTATTCATTAAAATNTTCTTATGGTTTTGGATTGTGGTTGTTCTTTGTATGACAGTCGCAACGCTTTCTTTTCAATGGTTGCAGGATGATTATCATCGTCCGCTGGAATTGCGCGAGCAGGACTTACTGCAGCGTATTGCTAAAAATATGGAACCGCTGAAAGTCGAGAAGCGCAATTTGTGGCGCAAGCTTCAGCCTGGTTGGAATAGTATTCGATTTGATCTGACCGAACTTAATGATATTCCTCATGATATCGCTGAGTTTTATGAACACGCTGTGGCCGAAAATCAATCATTATGGGGTCAGGAAGATGGCTACATAATGATGGGGCCCTTGATGAATGGGAATGAGGTTTATATTGCCGTAAGTCGTTTCCACTGGCGGCATTCGATTGATGAAGGTGAGCGCTGGTTGATTCCGCTATTAGTAGTTCTAATGGTTTCTCTATTATGTGCGGCTTTAGCATGGCACTTAACCAATCCCATCAGGCGCCTTCAAAAAGCAACGAAGCAATTAAGTGCAGGTGACTTTGACTTGCCTGAGCTGCGTTCTCATTTAAATAGGCGTGATGAGCTGGGTGACCTATCGGTTGAATTTATCGATATGGCGGATTCTTTACAGCGCTTATTACACAGTCATCGTCAGTTGCTGCGTGATGTATCTCATGAGCTTCGCTCACCTCTTACACGTCTTCAGATTGCTTTGGGCATTGCGCGTAAAAAAGATAGCGATGATGTTTTGCGAGCTGAGCATGATCGTATTGAACGAGCAGCAGGGCAAGTTGCTGACCTTATTACACAAATTTTGGACTTGGCAAAGTTGCAGCAAACCGGAGATTTGACGACGCAAAGACTCGATTTAGTAGAGCTTTTTAAGCAGTGGGTACAAGATGCAGAATTAGAGCTAGAGAATAAACAGTTATCTGTTGAGTGGAATTTAGCCAGTTCTGAAGTTTTTTGCTATATCGATGCAGTCTTGATGCAGCGAGNTTTTGATAATGTGCTGCGTAATGCTATCCGTTTTAGCCCAATAGGCGGTGCATTAACGATTAGTTTAGAAAACAAAAATGGGCAGATTAAGTTTAGTCTTACGGATCAAGGCCCTGGTGTTGAAGAGAGTGAATTAGATAAGATCTTTGCGCCTTTTACTCAGGCAGACAGCTCGCGCGATCATGCTTCNGGTGGTTATGGCATTGGCTTAGCGATGGTGAAAAGTATTCTTAATATGCACCATGGTGTTGTTATTGCGAGTAATGTTGCAGAGGGTGGTCTTTCTGTTAAATGGTCTTTGCCGGATCGATTTAAGCGCTAAGTGACTATTTGACTTCACTCTATAGTATGGGTTTTTTCTACTAAGCTTGATTCCCTTTGCTATATTTTGGTACATTCGTACAACAATAAAAATAAAACAGTGTAGCGAGTAAATCATGTCTATAAGATTCTTCTTGTTGAGTCTATTAATTAGCGCCCCATATTCATCTTGGGCTATTGACCCATTTACCATAGAACTTTATCAAAGTAGTTGCGTGATTTGTCATGAAAATGGCGCCGGTGGTGCACCAAAATCGTTTGATGACAATGTATGGCAAGACCGCTTGGCAAAAGGCAGTGACGTATTACTTCAGAATGTAATCTCAGGCTATAAAGGCATGCCTCCTTTGGGAATGTGTAGTGATTGTACTCAAGAAGACTTTGTCGACTTGATTGCTTATATCTCGACCGAGCAGGCTGAGGAATAACCATGAAGAATTTCAAACTTACTCGTCGAGATGCTTTAAAAGCGACAGGAGCGAGCTTGGCTGCCAGCGCAGCTCTAACATCTGGGTGTAGTGAAGCTCCTAAGAGCGTCTCTGGCCCGAAATCTATTAATGGTGTGATGCCATGGTCTAATTGGGCGGGCAATCAAGTGTGTTATCCAGCTGAGCGAATGCGCCCTCGCAATGAAGAAGCATTGGTGTCCTTATTACGAGAATCTAGCGGTAAAATTAGAGCAGTGGGTGCGGGTCATAGCTTTAGTGCGCTGGTCCCTACCGATGAGACAATGTTATCGATGGCGCGTTTTCGAGGCGTTAAGGATATAAATTACGAGACTAAGGAAGTTACCGTCGGAGCAGGAACGCGTTTAGCAGCGCTGGGTGATGCTTTAGCTGCCGAAGGGCTAGGCATGATTAATATGCCTGATGTTAATACTCAATCCCTTGCCGGTGCGATTGCTACCTCAACGCATGGTACGGGTCAAAAGTTTGGTTCTCTATCACACTATGTGACGGGGTTGACTTTAGTGACGGCGGCAGGTGATGTTTTAAAATGCAGTGCCTTAGAAAATAAAGATGTGTTTGATGCTGCTCGTTGCAATATAGGCTCATTAGGTATTATTACGGATGTTACTCTTCAAGTTCGTGATAATTATTACTTAAAAGAGCGTTCTGAAATGCTTCCGCTAGAGGAGGCATTTGAGAAAATGGAGAAAATGCGCCTAGCAAAACAACATTTCGAAGCCTATGGTTTACCTCATTCCAATCATGTTCTGGTGATTGAATTTTCTGAAGTGTCGAAGGAAGAATCAGATGCTAACCAGAAAGAGGAAAATAGCAGCGATGTCTACGAGTCTTTTAGAACCCTAGCAGGTGTGATTGAAGCAGCGCCTTTTTTGCGAAGTGCTGTGATGAGTATTGGGCCTCGAACTGTTGAGATAGAAGAGCGGTACGGTGCTTGGAACGAGATATTTGGTAATGTGCGAGATATTCGCTTTAACGAAATGGAATATACCGTGGCGGCAGAAGACGGGCTAGCGTGTTTTCGTGAAGTACTGGATACNATTAAAGAAAAAAATATCGATGTTATTTTTCCCATTGAGTTTCGTTATATCGGTGAAGATGATATTTGGTTGAGTCAGTTTTATAAGCGAGCAGGTGCGGCAATTTCCGTACACAATTTTCATGATAAACCTCATAAGGCCTATTTTAGTGAAATGGAAGCGATCTTTGATCGCTTCCAAGGGCGACCGCATTGGGGGAAGTTGCATAATAAAACCGAAAAGGAATTTTCTGTACTTTATCCTCAGTGGAATGCATTTAAAGAGCTTCGTCAGCGCTTAGACCCCGAGCGCCAATTTATTAATCAACACCTCGAGACAATTTTCCCTGTTTAAGCATTAAACTTGGGTAGTATCAAAAAATGATCAATTTTTAGCAGATTTTATCTGCTTTGCTGGATTTTTGGACAAAACTTTGGTATCTATTGTCGCCACTTTTATACGAGCCAAACATTTTGTTTGGTTTTGTTTTTAGCCTCCATCGAATATTACGGAAATTGGAAGAGCAAAATGTCTGAAGATATGAAGCAATCTGCCCTCGATTATCATGAGTTTCCAAAGCCAGGTAAGATCAGTATCGAACTGTCTACACCAGCTCAAACAGCTCGTGATTTAGCCTTAGCATACAGCCCTGGTGTTGCTGAACCGGTTAAAGCAATCGCTGCAAACCCAGAAGATGCATACCGCTACACAGGTAAAGGTAACTTAGTTGCTGTAATTACTGACGGTTCTGCAATTTTAGGACTGGGTAACCTTGGTCCATTGGCATCTAAGCCAGTGATGGAAGGTAAGTCTCTATTATTTAAGCGTTTTGCTGGTGTTGATTCTATCGATGTTGAAGTTGAATCTGAGAGCCCACAGGCTTTCATTGATACCGTTCGTCGTATCGCTAATACCTATGGTGGTATCAACTTAGAAGATATTAAAGCACCTGAGTGTTTTGAAATTGAACGTACTTTGATTGAGCAGTGTTCTATTCCTGTTTTCCATGATGATCAACACGGTACTGCGATTGTAACTGTTGCGGGCATGATCAACGCATTGGAAATTCAAGGTAAGAAGCTTGAAGAAGCTACCATGACTGTTCTTGGTGCTGGTGCTGCTGCTATTTCTTGTTCTAAGCTTTTGATCCTTGCGGGTATGAAGCCAGAGAATATTTTCATGTGTGATCGTAAGGGTGTAATTCACTCTGGTCGTGACGACTTGAACCAATATAAAGCAATGTTCGCTGTTGATACTGATAAGCGTACTTTGGCTGATGCAATGGAAGGTGCTGACATCTTCTTGGGTCTTTCTGGTCCTAACTTACTTGCACCAGAATTGTTGAAAACAATGGCACCAAACCCAATTGTTTTCGCATGCTCTAACCCAGATCCAGAAATTGCTCCTGCTCTTGCACACGAAGTTCGTGATGACTTGATTATGTCTACAGGCCGTTCTGACTTCCCTAACCAGGTGAATAACGTTCTTGGTTTCCCATTCATCTTCCGTGGTGCTCTAGATGTTCGTGCTACTGCCATTAACGAAGAAATGAAGCTAGCGGCAGCTTACGCAATTGCTAACTTGGCAAAAGAGCCAGTTCCTCAAGAAGTATTAACTGCTTATGGCGTTGAATCTTTGGAGTTGGGTCGTGAGTATATTATTCCTAAGCCTACTGACTTTCGTCTATTAGGTGCAGTATCAAGCGCAGTTGCTAAAGCCGCTGTTGATACGGGTGTAGCTCAGCTTCCTTATCCTGCTAACTACCCATTAAACTCTGTTGACGATATCTAATATTAGATACATTGATGAGTTTTAGGTAGACATAAAAAAACCGGCTTAGGCCGGTTTTTTTATGTGCTGATTATACTGTTGGATAAGCGTAAGCTTTAAGCTTAACTCTTAGAATAGCAGGCCTGGTGAGTCTTCTTCATCTTCGGTTAAGTTTGAAGGATTGTCATTTCTATCAGTGGCTGCAGGAAGCTCTTCTTCTTTAAATAGCTCGAAGATGGCATTTTTCTGTCCAGGTAGAGCTTGAAGGCCCGTTTCTGGATCGATTCTGACACTTAATATGCCTGCAGGCTGAGAGAAGGGTCTCTGCTCTTTGTCTTTAAGCATTTCTCCCATGTAATCAACCCAGATCGGTAATGCAGTATTGCTACCAAATGCCCAGCGCCCTAATGTCTTGGGCTGATCAAATCCTACCCATACACTGGTAACCAAATCACGATTGTAACCAGAAAACCAAGCATCTTTTTGATCGTTGGTTGTGCCTGTTTTACCCGCTAGATCATTTCTTTGCAAAGCCAATGCCCGTTTTCCTGTACCACGCTTGATAACGTCTTGAAGCATATTGTTCATTAAATAATGAGTGCGTTCATCCATAACTCTTGGTGCAAGAATAGGAGTTTTAATACTACTTTCAACTTCTTCAGCTTCAATTGCGCTTAGTAAAGCATTATCAGTAATTTCATCTTGCNGAGTGCTCATATCAGGGTCTTCATTACTTTCTAGTTCTGGCAAGCATTTGATACAGGCTATTGCTGGGTTGGCGACAAATACCGGTTCTTCACTATCTCCGATTTCTATTCTCTTTATAAAGTAAGGNTCAATCTTAAAGCCGCCATTGGCGAGNACNCTATAGCCGGTTGCTAATTCAAGCGGGGTCACTGCCGATGCGCCTAAAGCTAGGGAGAGATCTTTGTTTAATTTTTCACGAGGAAAACCAAAGGGGGATATATAATTAATGGCTCGGCGAGGACCAACTTGTTTTAGGATTCGGATCGACACCAAGTTTTGTGATTTATAAAGTGCTTCGCGTAATCGAGTTGGGCCATAGAATTTACCGCTGGAGTTTTTTGGGCGCCACGTGTTTTCTANGCCTTTGTCTTTGAATACTACTGGTGCGTCATTAATGATGCTGGCAGGAGTAAAGCCATTGGCCAGTGCTGAGCTGTATATGAAGGGTTTAAATGCAGAGCCTGGCTGTCGGTCTGCTTGAATTACTCGATTGTATTTGTTGAGGCTGTAAGAAAATCCGCCGACTAGCGCTTGAATGCCTCCGTGCTGCGGGTCTATAGAGACTAAGGCACCTTCTGCTTCCGGGATTTGAGCCAGTTGAATTCCAAATACTTCGTGTTCGGTAAACCAGATAGCCTGCCCTTGCTGCAAGACTGAATGAGTATTCTTAGGTTCTTTACCGACTCTGTTGACGTCAATGTAGGGTTTGGCCCATTGAATGCCTGCAAACGGCAGCCAGCGCCACTGTTTTTGGCGTGTGAATATCATGGCGCCTTCATCAAAAACTTCAGCTACGATGGCAGATTCAAGTAGCCCGTATTGCCCTTTATTATTTAATACAGATTGCCATTTACTGAGTGTCTCAGGCCAATCAATATCTTTCGATATATCGAGATTAGTCTCCCAATCTAGGGTGATTTCGTTATCAAATGTTTGTAATGTAATAGGCTGTGAGATTTCAATGTTCTCACTTTGACGCCAGCCATGATCTCGGCTGTATTTTAGTAAGCCTGCTTGCAGAGCCTGCGCTGCTTTATTTTGAGCTTTGCCGTCAATTGTTGTAAATACTCGATAACCTAAGCGATAAATTTCATCGCCGTATTCTTCGAGTAATTTCTGGCGAACCATTTCAGCAATATAAGGGCCATCAACTTCAGGTTCTAGTCCGTGGTAGCTGGCCGTAACCGGTGAAGTAGCCGCTTCATCAAATTGCTGCTGGTTGATGAAGTCGAGTGTGCGCATGCGTGCTAATACATAGTTGCGACGCTCCTTGGCACGCTTAGGGTTGTTAATTGGGTTTGCTGCTGAGGGGGCTTGTGGCAATCCCGCAAGCATTGCAAGTTGAGCCAAATTAAGTTCAGAAACTGATACGCCATAATAAACATGAGCAGCGGCTTCAATTCCATAGGCCCTTTTGCCGAGATATATTTTGTTTAGGTAGAGTTCAAGAATATCCTCTTTTGATAATTCTTGTTCAATCTTTAAAGCCAGCAAAATTTCTGTAAATTTACGACTAAATGTTTTTTCGCTGGAGAGGTAGTAGTTTTTTGCTACCTGCATGGTGATGGTAGAACCACCTGATTTCTTTTTCCCTGTTTTGATTAATTGGATCGCTGCTCGGGTAAGGCCTTTAATGTCCACGCCGTTATGCTGGAAGAAACGATCGTCCTCTGCTGCAATTAAAGCATCAACAAATTGTTTTGGTATTTCATCATATTCTAATGGGCGTCTTCTTTGTTCACCAAATTCACTGATGAGTTGGCCACTTTGAGTGTAAATTCTGAGAGGAATTTGCAACTCAATGTCATTGAGAGACTGAATATTGGGCAATTGTGGTGTTAAATACAGATATACCGCTGAAATTAGCAAACTAGTTCCTGAAAAAACGGACACTATGAGCCAAAATAAAACTTTGGGGATGGAACTGCTATTCATCATAACGAATACATGTATGCTGCTGATTGTTAGGCCGCTTACAACGGGCTGGCTTATTATAAGGCTTTTTTGTTCTTTTAATAGGATTGTGCTTATAATGAGTTCAATATTCATGTGATGAAATAGCTTTGCTCCGCAAGTCTGTGAATTTGATGGGGAAACACCGTGTTAGCAGGCCTTTTAAAGAAAAAAAATAAAACATTACTCGGCGTCGATATAAGTTCGACATCGGTAAAGATTTTGGAGTTGAGCCAGAGTAATGGCCGCTACCAAGTGGAAAGTTATGCTTCAGAACCATTGCCGTCGAATGCTGTTGTTGAGCAAAGTATCGGTGATGAAGAAGCAGTTGGCTTAGTAATTAAGAAAGCGTTAGGGAAAGTACGAGCAAGCAGTAAGAATGCTGCTATTGCTGTCGCTGGATCCGCTGTGATTACCAAAAATATTGAAATGAATGAATCACTTTCAGATGATGAGATGGATTACCAGNTTCGTATTGAAGCTGACCAATATATTCCATACCCTCTTGAAGAGGTCGCATTAGATTGGCAGATTCAAGGTCCTTCTGAAATACCTGGCAATGTTGATGTGTTGCTTGCTGCTTGTCGCCTTGAAAATGTAGAGTTGCGTAAAGATGCACTTGAAATCGGCGGTTTAGAAGCAGGCATTGTGGACATTGAGGCTTTTTGCACAGAGCGCTGTTATGAGTTGGTGAAATCACAACTCAATGACGAAGGTGATGATGTCGAGACGGTAGCGATTGTAGATATCGGTGCGACTATGACAACCTTGAGCGTTCTGCATCATGGTAAAACTATTTATACGAGAGAACAATTGTTTGGTGGTAAGCAATTAACCGAAGAGGTTATGCGCCGCTATGGGCTTTCTGAAGAAGAAGCAGTTAGAGCTAAGCTTGATGGTGGCTTACCTGATGATTATGAGTCAGAAGTATTAGATCCTTTCCGTGATTCTGTTGTGCAGCAAGTTAGTCGTTCATTGCAATTCTTTTATTCTTCTAGTCAGTACAATGATGTTGATTATATTGTACTTGCAGGTGGTACCTCTTCGATAATTGGTCTTGACCAATTAACTCAAGAGAANCTGGGTGTGTCGACGATTGTAGCTAACCCGTTTGTTGATATGACTCTTTCTCAAAAAGTGAATGCCTCATTGTTAAATAATGACGCGCCATCTTTGATGATTGCGTGTGGTCTGGCTATGAGGAGTTTTGATTAATGGCTAAAATTAATTTACTGCCGTGGCGCGAAGAACTTCGCAAAGAACGACAGCAAGAGTTTTTAAGTATTATTGTTGCGGTATCTCTGGCAGCTGCCGCTTTGGTCTGGTTTGTGACTGGCCAAGTTGAGAGCCAGTATAAATTACAAAAATATCGTAATTCTTTTATACAAAAGGAAATGGCGGTTTTGAATGAGCAGATTACTGAGATTCGAGCCTTGCAAGATAAGCGTGAGCAGTTACTAGAGCGGATGCAGTTGATCCAGAATTTACAAGGAAATCGTCCCATTATCGTACGTTTGTTTGATGAGATAGCACGCTCTATACCNGATGACCTGTACTTTACAAGCTTGGATATTAAAGGCACTAAAGTGAATGTTAAAGGGCGAGCAAAGTCTAACAATAGGGTTGCGGCCTTGATGCGCAATTTTGATGATTCAGACTGGTTTGATGCGCCGAATTTAATTAGTGTGAAAGCTGAAAGAAATGGCTATAACACGTTTGAGGTAACCATGGTTCAAGTGGATCCTAAAAATAAGAGTAAGGAGGACGAATAGTGGCTAAAGATAATAAGTTCGACCTTCAACCTTATTTAGACAAAATTAACGAATTTGATATTAATGATATCGATTGGGAGAATATGGGATCTTGGCCACTTGTGGGTAAGGTTATTTTTTGTACGATAATTGCTATATCAATTTTGGTTGGTGGTTATTTTATGATGCTTGAGCCGATGCAACTGAAGCTCAATCGGGAATCAAAGAAAGAAGTTCAGTTGAAGAAAGATTTTGAAAATAAAGCATTTCAGGTTGCTAATATTGATGAATATCGAGAGCAGATGATAGAAATGGAGCAAAGTTTTGAGTCTATTCTTAAGCAGCTACCACGTGATACAGAAGTGCCNGGCTTNATTGATGATATTTCATTAGCGGCCCTTAATAACGGTTTAGACCTTAAGGTGATTTCACCACGGAAGCAGGTTACTACCGAGTTTTATAATGAGCTCCCGATTCAGATTGAAGTAGAAGGCGATTACCACGAGCTGGGTGCATATGTTTCTTCAGTAGCATCTTTACCTCGAATTGTGACTCTGCACGATTTCTCAATCAGTACTAAGGGTAAAGATAGTGATACATTATCACTGAAAATCTTAGCTAAAACTTACCGATATAATGAGGGCGATTGATATGAAAAAACTCATATTATTAATGCTCTCTTNAGTATTGGCTGCGTGTGGAGTGTCCTCCGGAACAGGTGATTTAAAACAGTTTGTTGATGGTGTTATGAGTCAGCCAAGAGGTGTTGTTGAACCTTTGCCTGTGTTTGAGCCCTATGAAGCTTTTAGTTATAAGGCAACAGGGCTTCGCTCTCCATTTGATTTACCGGTTGATTTGGATGAGGTGTCAAAAATTGTAGCGCCAACATCGGATGTTAAACCGGATTTTAACCGCTCAAAAGAACAACTTGAAGAATACTCGTTTGGATCTNTATCNATGGTAGGGACTATCAAGCGTGAANATGATCAGTTATGGGCTTTAATATCTGTCCCCAGTAGTGGCATTCACAAAGTGAAGGAAGGTTATTATCTAGGGCAGAATCATGGCAAGGTTGTTGGTATTTCTCAGCAGCGTATCGATATTATTGAAATAGTACCAAATGGTATAGGTGGCTGGATTGAACGTCCGCGCTCGCTTGTATTGGCTGGTGTGGAAGGGGAATAGAAAATGAGTCACCGTATAAGTAAGGCAGCACAGGTATTTGTTGCTGTGATTCTGGCATCCATAACAAGTATGCAGAGTTATGCTTCTGATTTGGTCGATATTAAATTCACAGCACTACCTGGGGATGTGACCCGGATGGAGCTTATTTTTGATGGAACCCCTCCTGAAGCGGGTGGTTANACTATTGAGAAACCTGCTCGTATTTCTTTAGATTTACCGGATGTCACTAGTAAATTAAAAAGCAAGTATCATAAAATTGGTTTTGGAAATGCGCGCACGGCAACGGTAGTGAACACAAAAGACCGAGCACGTGTCATTGTAAGTCTTGCTGAATTAGTACCTTACTCTATAGAAAGTGCTGGTGATCGTTTATTCGTTTCCATGGGGAAGGCGGTTGATGTATCTCAAAATATTCAACAGAGTGTAGCCAGTGTTGATGGTGAAGGAAGCCGTGTTAATAGCGGAATAAGTGATGGCGCTGATAGTTCAATTATGAACGTTGATTTCCGTCGAGGTGAGCAGGGAGATGGTCAGGTTCAGGTTTTATTAACGAACCCAAAAGCCAATGTTGATATTGATCAGCAAGGTAAGAAAATCATTGTAACGCTTAAAGATACTGTTCTGCCTGAAAATATGAGACGTCGCTTGGATGTTGTTGACTTTGCAACGCCGGTGAAGTTTGTTGATGCAAATATGGAAGGGACTGACACCGTTATTTATATTGAGCCTGAAGGTCAATATGATTATCTTGCATATCAAGCAGATGGTGTTTTGTCGGTTAATATTAAGCCAATCACTAAAGCTGAAAAAGAGAAGTTAGCTAAGTCTGAGTTTCCTTATACGGGTGAGAAGCTTTCGTTAAACTTCCAAAATATTGAAGTGCGTGCTGTATTGCAGTTAATCGCTGATTTTACCGGTCAGAATTTAGTGGCATCAGATACGGTAGGTGGTGGTATTACATTACGCCTACAAAATGTGCCTTGGGATCAAGCATTAGATCTTGTTTTAAAAACCAAGGGTTTAGCTAAGCGTCAGATGGGTAATGTTCTTTTAGTTGCTCCTGCTGAAGAAATTGCGGCCCGAGAGAAGATTGAGTTGGAGGCTGTGAAGCAAGTAGCGGAGCTAGCTCCGTTATTATCCGAGTATGTTCAACTGCGTTATGCTAAAGCAACTGATATTGCGACATTATTGACATCTGATAGTGGTCTTATGTCAGCTCGTGGTTCAGCAGCAGTTGATGAAAGAACTAATACATTATTGATGAAAGATACGGGTGATAATCTTGATGCAATTCGCGAAGCGATTGCGTTGCTTGATGTTCCCGTTCGTCAGGTATTGATTGAAGCTCGTATTGTGATTGCCAATACGAGTGTAGGTGAGAAATTAGGTATCCAGTGGGGTGGCGCAGGTTACAAAGATGATGGTGATGCTTTATCAGTGATCGGTGGTAGTCAGACAACGTTAAGCGAAGCTAATCAGATATTGATTGACCGTGCTAATGGCGATGATCCAGGTGATATTTCTTATCCAGATGCTTATATGGTGGATTTAGGTGTAAGTGATGAAGGTGCAAGTTCGATAGCGGTTGGTATTCAAACATTTGATTATTTATTGGATCTAGAGCTATCAGCCGTTGAGACAGATGGTAATGCAGAAATTGTTTCTCAGCCGCGTATTATTACAGCTGACGGGCAAACTGCCAGCATTCAGTCAGGTACTGAAATTCCTTATCAGGAAGCTAGTTCAAGTGGTGCAACTTCAGTATCCTTTAAATCTGCAGTGTTAAGATTAGAAGTAACACCGCAAATTACACCAGACGATCGCATCATTATGGACCTGAAGATTAATCAAGACTCTATCGGTGAAGTGACTTCAGCGGGTCCTACAATTGATACTAACGCTTTGGAAACTCAGGTATTAGTTGAGAACGGAGAGACTATTGTTTTAGGTGGTATTTTCCGCTCGGAAGAAACTAATGCGGTAACAAAAACACCTTTCCTAGGTGATATACCGTACTTAGGTGTATTATTCCGCCGTACAGAGTTCACGGAAGATAAAGCTGAACTATTAATCTTTATTACTCCGCGTCTTGTTAAAGATACTTTGAGTACGCGTTAATACTACATGTCACAAACGTTGAATTTATATTTAATTGGGCCGATGGGAGCTGGAAAAAGCACCATTGGCCGTCTTTTATCTAGCGAATTAGAATTAGAGTTTATTGATTCCGATCGTGAAATCGAGCTGCGTTGCGGTACAAATATCCCTTGGATTTTTGATAAAGAAGGCGAGTCTGGTTTTCGTGATCGTGAAGAGTGTGCGATTGATGAGCTAACTCAGAGAGAAGGGATTCTACTGGCTACCGGTGGTGGTGTTGTTATGCGCCCTGCTAATAGGGCTCATCTCGCAGCTCGGGGCACGGTTGTTTACCTACGAACCTCCGTTGAGCAACAACTTGCCAGGACCAGTCGAGATAAAAACCGCCCCTTGTTACAAACAGAAAGTCCAAAGCAAGTTTTAAGCGATCTTTTTGCAATTCGTGATCCTCTTTATCAAGAGGTGGCGGATATTGTGATTCAAACCGATCAGCGAAATCCCAAAAATGTCGTGAATGAAATTATCAAGCGACTTGTAGAAAGTAATATTATTGATGACAGTGATGAAGACACTTACCGTTGATCTCGCCGATCGAAGCTACCCCATATTTATAGGCCAATCGTTAATCAATCAATCTGAATTGTTCGCACCTTACATTAAGGGCAAACAAGTTATGATTGTTACTAATACGACGGTTGCCCCTCTCTATTTAGATCAAGTTAAATCTGCATTGACGGAATATGACGTTGATGAAGTCATTCTACCTGATGGCGAAGAATTCAAAAATCTTGAAACGCTTAATCTAATTTTTAATGCCTTGCTGGAAAAGCGTCATAATCGCACGACAACTCTAATCGCTCTTGGTGGTGGTGTTGTTGGTGATATGACAGGATTTGCTGCGTCGTGCTATCAGCGTGGCGTTGATTTTATTCAAGTGCCTACAACCTTGTTATCACAGGTTGACTCTTCTGTGGGTGGTAAAACCGCAGTGAATCATCCTATGGGTAAAAATATGATTGGGGCTTTTTATCAGCCTAAATGTGTTATTGCCGATATATCTGTACTAAATACATTGCCGCAGCGTGAGTTGTCAGCGGGTATTGCAGAGGTTGTTAAATATGGTTTGATTTGTAATAGCAANTTCTATCAGTGGCTGAACGTCCATATGGAAAAGTTGGCGAGCTATGATGCTGATACTTTGGCGACTGCGGTTGAGTTGAGTTGCTTAGATAAAGCTGCGGTAGTTGCTCAGGATGAGAAGGAGGGCGGGATTCGTGCAATTCTGAACCTTGGTCATACATTTGGTCATGCGATCGAGACAAATCAGGGCTACGGAGTTTGGTTGCATGGGGAGGCTGTTGCTGCTGGTATGGTTATGGCAGCTGATATGTCATGGAGACTAGGTAATATAGCTCAGTCTGAAGTGCATGATTTACAAGGTCTGTTAAAGCGCGCTCAACTTCCATGTGTCCCACCTAAAGAAATGAGCAATCAGGATTTTATCGATTTGATGCAAGTGGATAAAAAGGTGCTTGATGGAAAGTTACGTCTAGTTTTACTTAGTGCAATAGGTGAGGCTGTGGTGACTTCTGACTTTTCTGCTGATACATTACATCAAACCTTAGCTGCTGGTGAGCAGTTAGGTTTTTAATTACCGGGTATTAAGGAGAGGTGCTTATGGACTCTGAAGCAATGACTGCGCTTGATGATGTTGATCAAGATATTAATGCACGCTTAAGCCCTGCTGCCCCTTTCTCTCCAGCTTCTTTATCTGCTTCACAATACAAACAGTTAGAGCTATTGCAACACTTGTCCCTTTACAGTGAATTAGTTATTTTATTCAGTGGTGAGAAGGGAATGGGAAAAACTTTTATTGCTAAAGCGTTAATTGCAAGTCGAGAAGATCCTGATCAAAGTTTAATGATAGAAGCAGATTTTCTGCTGTCTTATTTAGATATTCTGCAGCAAGTCGCACAACATATCGATCTTGCGGAACTGGATAATGTTGAAACTTTAGAACTTCAGATTGTTCAGCGCTGTCAGCAGTTGCAAGAAGATGAGCAAGGTTCTTTTTTATTGTTAGTTGATAATGCTGATCAACTAACAAATGAAGTATTATTAAACCTTAATCAATTAGCATTAATGATGCCCAATGCATTGCATGTCATGTTTTTGGGTATGCCTTCATTAGAGGAATTATTACTCAATTTACCCGAGCCTCATGCTCCTTTGCATACAATGCAGACCGAATATTTAACAGAATCTGAGTCTGAAGTTATTTTGCTTGAGCAGTTCCCCCAGCAAGATTGGAGTGGAGAGCAAGTTGATTATATGCTCGCACAGGCAAAAGGAAATCCGGGTAAATTAATGTATATTGCGCAACAGCTTGCTGAAGGTGCAGTGTCCATAGATAAAGAGGAGCAGGAAAGAAGGTCCAAGTTTCCTGTTACGCATATCGCAGCAATGTTGTTAGTTGCGTCGGTTTTGGTGGTGTCGTTTTTATATAAAAATAGCCAAGTGGATCTTGTTAATGCAACAGAAGTTACACAAGTAGAAGATGCATTGACCACTTCGGCTCCTTCTCTTGAGTTAGATGTAGAAGCTCAAGTATCAATTGATAATATTGGTGCCGTAGAAAGCAATACGGAAGAAGAAATTGATTTTAATTTTGTTGAGCCTGTTGGTGTAGCTGCAGATGCTAATATAGCGTCTGAAAATACAGACTCTTCGGTCGATAGTCCCGTTGCAAAGCTTAGTTCTGTAGAGGGCGAGGTATTAGCGAAATCAGATGCTGCAACAGTTAATGTTAATTACACAGCAGATGAGCAGCGATTATTGAGTGCAAAGTCTTCTGTGTTTGTAACTCAGTTATTCGCTTCTTACGCTGAAAAGAGTGCGAAGATATTTATTCAGGGTAATAAATCGATAATTAGCTCTTTGATGTATTACCGCGCTGAATACAAGGGGAAACCTTGGTATGTTGTCGTGTCAGGGCCATACGAGTCGAGAGCTGCTGCAAAGGCAGAAGTCGCTAAGTTGCCTGCAAAGTTACGTAATCAGAAGCCTTGGGTGCGCCCTATTGAACCAATTCAAGTACTTTTGAATAAACGTTCTTAATGTAATAATATGAAAACTTACTAGCAATATACCCTAGATATATCTTATAGGTTGGTTGAATATCAGCCAGTATAACCATCTAAATTTGTGACCTGCGCCTCATACGTGTAGAATGAGCACCCTTTTGACTGTACGCAGCTCATTATTTGAGCGCTGGGCGCTTCTAAGCCCTTGAATTTACTGAATTTTTTGTTGATGAGAGCTGTTCTATGAGAACTGGTCTATATACTCCAGGTGACTTTAAAGATAACTGTGGTTTTGGTTTGATTGCCCATTTAGAGGGCCAAACTAGCCATAAGTTGTTAGAGACGGCGATTAACTCCCTAACCTGCATGACCCACCGAGGTGGTATCGCTGCAGATGGTAAGACCGGTGACGGCTGTGGGATGTTAATTCAAAAGCCAGACTCATTCTTGCGTATAGTCGCGCAAGAGCAAGGCGTAACTTTGCCAGAACAGTATGCAATCGGCATGTTGTTTATGGACCTTGACGATTCTATCTATGCGGAGCAGAAAGCTGCGCTAGAGAAAGCAATGTCAGAACAAGGCTTGAAAGTATTAGGCTGGCGCTCAGTGCCGACTAATAACGATTGCTTAGGTCCAATGGCGATTGATTGTTTGCCACGCTTCGAGCAAGTATTTATTGCTGCTGACGAAGCTCAAAACACTGAAACCTTAAGCAGTGAAGCTTTTGGTGTTAAGTTGTTTTATGGTCGTCGCTTTGCTGAAAAAGCATTAATTCAATTTCCAGATTTCTACATCGCGAGTCTGTCGGAAAATGTATTGTCATACAAAGGCTTAACTATGCCTGTTGACTTACCAGCATTTTTCCTAGATTTGGCTGATGAGCGTTTGGAAACCTCTATTTGTGTTTTCCACCAACGCTTTTCAACGAATACGCAGCCGCGCTGGCCTTTGGCTCAGCCGTTCCGTATGTTGGCGCATAATGGTGAAATTAATACCATTAGTGGTAACCGTAACTGGTCTAACGCACGTAGCAGCAAGTTCCGTAGTGAATTACTTCCGAACTTAGAAGAGCTATCGCCAATCGTAAATACCACAGGTTCTGACTCATCCTCAATGGATAACATGTTAGAGCTGTTGGTTACTGGTGGCATGGGCTTATTCCGAGCTGTTCGTATGATGATTCCGCCTGCGTGGCAGAATGTTGAGACCATGGACTCCGACTTGCGTGCATTTTATGAGTATAACTCAATGCATATGGAGCCTTGGGATGGACCGGCTGGCTTGGTATTGACCGATGGCCGTTATGCAGTTTGTGGTCTTGACCGAAATGGTCTTCGTCCTTCGCGCTGGGTAATTACAAAAGACGGTTTTATTACTGTGGCATCTGAAGTAGGTGTTCATAATTATAAGGCTGAAGATGTAGTGTCTAAAGGTCGTGTTGGTCCAGGTGAAATCCTAGCGATCGATACGCAGACTGGCACTATTATGGATGCAGAAGCTGTTGATAATTTATTGAAGCAGCGCAAGCCTTATAAAAAGTGGCTAAAAGAAAACAGTGTTCGCATTGAGTCACGTTTGCAGTTGCAAGCGTTGAACAAAGGGCAGCCAGTAACAGCTGATCAATTAAAAGCGCATCAAAAGCTTCAATTGGTCAGTTTCGAAGAGCGTGACCAAGTATTACGCCCAATGGCAGAAGCGGGTCAAGAAGCTACAGGATCAATGGGTGATGATACGCCTATGGCTGTANTGTCTCAGCGTGTTCGCCACGTTGCAGATTTCTTCCGCCAAAAGTTTGCTCAAGTAACTAACCCGCCAATCGATCCATTGCGTGAAGCGATTGTAATGTCGTTAGAAACTTGTATTGGTGCGGAAAAGAATGTTTTTGACGAACAGCCTGATCATGCGGAGCGTATTATCTTAACGTCTCCTGTTCTTTCGCCGTTAAAATTCCAAGGTTTGAAGAACACAGGTAATTCTGCGTTTAAAGACGCAACGATTAAGTTGGCCTATAAGCCTGAAGTTGGTCTGAAAGCGGCGATTGAAGCTGTTGCGGCAGAAGCTGAAAAGCATGTTCGCGATGGCGCTGTAATTTTGATCTTAAGTGATCGTGATGTTGTTGAAGGTGAGTTAGTTATACCTGCTGCAATGGCAACGGGTGCTGTTCACCACCACCTTGTAGCTAAAAGCTTGCGTTGTGATTCAAATATCGTTGTTGAGACTGGCGCTGCGCGTGATGCTCATCACTTTGCTGTATTGCTGGGCTTTGGTGCGACAGCCGTTTATCCATGGTTGGCATACGATATACTTGAAGACATGCACAGCAGCAAAGAATTGCTGGGTGACCCTCTTAAATCGCAACAGAATTTNCGTAAAGGTATCCGTAAAGGCTTGATGAAGATCTTGTCTAAAATGGGTATTTCTACNATTGCTTCTTATCGNGGTTCTCAATTGTTTGAGGCGATTGGTTTAAGTAAAGAGATTGTTGATTTATGCTTCACTGGCGTCAGTAGTCGAATCGAAGGTGCTACATTCGCTGATTTTCAAGAAGATTTGGAATGGGTTGAAAAGAATGCTTGGATTGCTCGTAAGCCTTTAGAGCAAGGTGGTTTATTGAAGTATGTGCACGGTGGTGAATATCATGCATATAACCCAGATGTGATTCAGAACATTCAGCAAGCTGTTCAGCAGAATGATCAAAAAGCTTATGACCGTTTTGCCGATTTGGTTAATAACCGTCCGGTAGCAACAATTCGAGATCTATTAGCTTTGCGTAAAGACGTTAAAGCGATTGATATCTCTGAAGTAGAGCCTGTTAGCGAAATTTTTAAGCGTTTCGATACTGCTGCAATGTCTTTAGGTGCTCTTTCCCCTGAAGCCCATGAAGCACTAGCGGAAGCTATGAATGAGTTAGGCGGGCGCTCAAACTCTGGTGAGGGTGGTGAAGACCCTAAGCGTTATGGCACAAATAAAAACTCCAAGATCAAGCAAATTGCATCTGGACGTTTTGGTGTAACGCCGCACTACTTATCAAGTGCAGATGTATTGCAGATCAAAGTAGCCCAAGGCGCTAAGCCTGGTGAAGGCGGTCAACTGCCTGGTGGTAAGGTAAATAACCTAATTGCTACGCTACGTTATTCTGTGCCTGGTGTTACATTGATCTCACCACCACCGCATCACGATATTTATTCTATTGAAGATTTAGCCCAGCTAATCTTTGATTTAAAGCAAGTTAATCCAACTGCGCTAGTATCTGTGAAACTAGTATCAGAGCCTGGAGTAGGTACGATTGCAGCGGGTGTAGCGAAAGCTTATGCTGACTTAATTACTATCTCTGGTTATGACGGTGGAACAGCGGCTTCGCCACTAACCTCTATCAAATATGCAGGTTCCCCTTGGGAGCTTGGTTTGGCTGAAGCGCATCAGGCATTACGTGTAAACGACTTGCGTGGCAAGGTTCGTGTTCAGACTGATGGTGGATTGAAATCTGGTTTAGACGTTGTCAAAGGCGCTATCTTGGGTGCTGAATCTTTCGGGTTTGGTACTTTGCCAATGGTTGCTGTAGGTTGTAAATACTTGCGTATTTGTCACTTAAACAACTGTGCAACGGGTGTTGCAACGCAAAACGATAACTTGCGTGATAAGCACTATATTGGCACAGCAGAAATGGTTAAAAACTATTTCTATTTTGTTGCTGAAGAAATTCGTAGCTGGATGGCCCAAATGGGCATTCGTACTATGGAAGAGCTTGTTGGCCGTACTGATCTATTAGAAATGATCGAAGGTTCAACTTCTAAGCAGCGCAATTTAGATCTAACGCCATTGTTAGCTAATGATCACATTCCTGCAGATAAACCTCATACGGTTGAAGTTGAACGTAATGTACCGTTTGACCAAGCGGTATTAGCTGAAGAAATGCTTCAAGCGACTATTGCTGTAATCGAAGCCAAGAAAGGCGGCGAATTTAGCTTTAAAGTAACAAACTGTGACCGTTCTGTTGGTGCTCGCTTATCCGGTGAAATCGCCAAGCGTCACGGTAACCAAGGTATGGCAACAGCCCCTGTTAAGTTAAGTTTAATGGGTACTGTTGGCCAATCTTGGGGTGTATGGAATGCTGGCGGCTTAGAAATGCGTCTTGAAGGTGATGCTAACGATTACGTTGGTAAGGGTATGACTGGCGGAAAGTTAGTTGTGTTCCCACCGAAAGGTTCTGAATTCAAATCACAAGATACCTCTATTGTTGGTAACACCTGTTTGTACGGTGCAACTGGCGGTAAGTTGTTAGCAGCGGGTCGTTCTGGTGAGCGCTTTGCTGTTCGTAACTCTGGTGCTCATGCGGTTGTTGAAGGCGCAGGCGATCACTGCTGTGAATACATGACAGGCGGTATGGTGTGCGTACTTGGTAAAACAGGCTATAACTTTGGTGNGGGTATGACGGGCGGTTTCGCTTATGTTCTTGACCTAGACAATAGTTTTGTNGATCAGTACAACCACGAACTTGTCGATATTAACCGCATCAATAACGAATTTACAGAAGGCTATCGCAATCACTTGCGTAATGTCATCACTGAATTCGTTGCGGAAACTGGCAGTGCTTGGGGTCAAGAAATCTTAGAAGATTTTGATGGCTTTGTTGGTAAGTTCTGGTTAGTTAAACCGAAGGCTGCAGATTTACAGCAGATGTTAGATAACATGCGCGCTCGTCCAGAGTAAGCGTTTTTAATACATGTTGGCCTTGCTTGTTGTGATTAGCAGCAAGGTCTACGGACGAGTGGGAGAGGTTCGAAATGACAGAACGTCTGAATAACGATTTTCAGTTTGTGCAGGTTGGCCGTAAGGACCCTGTGAAGAAGCATATGGCTGCTCGTACTGAGCAGTTCGTTGAGATTTATCAACCATTCCAGCAGGAACAGGTAAGTGCTCAATCACACCGTTGTCTTGAGTGTGGTAATCCTTACTGTGAATGGAAATGCCCTGTGCATAACTTCATCCCAAATTGGTTGAAGTTAGCGACAGAAGGCAACATTTTAGAAGCAGTTGAACTGAGCCATCAGACCAACTCTTTACCAGAAGTCTGTGGCCGTGTTTGCCCACAGGATCGTTTGTGTGAAGGTGCTTGTACATTGAACGACGGCTTTGGCGCTGTGACGATTGGTAATGTTGAAAAATACATTACTGATACCGCATTCGCGATGGGCTGGAAACCTGATATGTCTAACGTTAAGTGGACAGATAAAAAGGTTGCCATTATTGGTGCAGGTCCTGCGGGGATCGGTTGTGCTGACGTATTGGTTCGTAATGGTGTTAAACCTGTTGTATTTGATCGTCACCCAGAGATTGGTGGTCTACTAACTTTCGGTATTCCAGAGTTTAAACTGGAAAAAGAAGTGATGGTTAACCGCCGTAAAGTATTCGAAGAAATGGGTGTTGAGTTTCGTTTGAATACTGAAATCGGTAAAGACATTGAATTCCAAAGTATTATTGATGAGTACGATGCTGTTTTCTTGGGTATGGGTACTTACAACTATATGAAGGGTGGCTTCCCTGGTGAAGACCTTCCTGGTGTTCATGATGCATTGGATTTCTTGATTTCTAATGTTAATCGCAATATGGGCTTTGAAAAAGACGAAGCTGATTTCATCTCAATGAAGGGCAAAAAAGTTGTCGTTCTAGGTGGTGGTGATACTGCGATGGACTGTAATCGTACGTCTATTCGTCAATCAGCAGAGTCTGTATCGTGTGCATATCGTCGTGACGAAGCAAACATGCCTGGCTCTGTACGTGAAGTTCAGAACGCTAAGGAAGAAGGTGTTAACTTCTTATTTAACCGTCAGCCTGTTGCCATTGTTGGTGATGAGAAGGTTGAAGGTATTAAGGTAGTTACTACTAAATTAGGTGAAGCTGATGAAAATGGTCGTCGTCGCCCAGAAGTAATCGAAGGCTCTGAAGAAATCATACCGGCTGATGCGGTATTAGTTGCTTTCGGTTTCCAGCCTAGTCCTGCACCTTGGTTTGCCGACTTCGGTATCGAAATCAATAGCTGGAAAGGTGTTGTTGCACCGGAACAGCAAACGTACAAGTTCCAGACTACCAATGAAAAAGTTTTCGCAGGTGGTGATATGGTTCGTGGCTCTGACTTGGTTGTTACAGCAATCTGGGAAGGACGTGAAGCAGCGGATGGGATTATGGATTATCTGAAAGTTTAATTTTTACTAATTGAGCAAACATTTCAGGTGATCACAAAAAACGCGGCTTAGTCCGCGTTTTTTGTTTCTGGCGTGTTAACTACTTCCAATGTTATGCTCTGGTTTTATAGTACATTAACAATACATGTACATGGATATACCGCGTTGACGGAGCAGGAAAAATGAATCCAATAAAAATAGTAATGCTATCTCTTCTCACGCTTGCAATTACTGCGTGTGGCGGTGGTGGAAGTCCTTTGCAGGATATCGACAATGATACTGAAGGAGTTGAGGGCGTCAATGAATCTGATATTACCTTCTTATCACTTTCTATTTTAGAAACCTCTCAAGAATATTCTTTACTTGATAAGAATGATGTATTTATTACTGAATCTTTTTATCCGTTTATATCCGGCGTTCTACTCTCTACATTTGATGCTACAACATTAGAAGCCAAAGAAGCGACTGTAGATGATTTTATTATTACAGAAGATGACGAAGTTATTGATTCTGATGAGTCATTTCCAATATTGCAAAAAGTAGGTGCTATTCCAACCTATTTACATACTGCGATTGTGATCGATGCCAGTAACAGTGTGGATGATGATGTATTGAGTGAGGTTGTAACAGAAACTAAAGCCTTAATCACACTTTTGCAGGGCAGTGATGATTCAGTTATTGCCAATCAGCGATTTACTATTTGGGTCTTTGCTGGAAAAGTAAAAGAATTGACTTCTGGATTTACAGAAGACAAAACGATATTGGATGCTGCATTAGACGAAATTCTAGATCCGAACTTGGTCGATGAAATAAGTAGCACATCAAGTTTAAATCAAGCGATTGTCGAGGCGATTGGGCGTTTTGATGGTACGGGTGATGGTAGCGGTAGCGAAGAATATTTTTATCGTGATTCTGATGGCGATAATAATGATCTTATTGAAGGTGTTTCTACTAATCGTATTCAGTTAAGTTCTTTGATCGTTGTGACTTCAGGCACTGATACATTAAGAGTATTCAGTGATAGCCAAGTAACGACAGCAATAGAGTCTCAATCCCAAAAGATTTTTTCTACAGATGCTAGCTCTACTGAAGTAACAGAAAATTTCGGCAAACCTTTTGTCGCGGTAATAATTGGTGATAATGATAAGACACTTCAGTCATCAATTACTGATAATGCAAGCAATATCATTGATTTACGCAATAAACCTGCAGGCTCATTGAGCTTTGCTGCAAGTACAGCAACGTTTCAATCAAATCTAATTGCTACAAGAAAGCGAGAAGGGAGTCGGTATTTTTTACGCTATGCATCCCCTTTACGTCAAGGGTCTCATGAAGTGGAAATTACAACAGGGGCAGTAGATACCAATTACAGCTTAACGTCCTCTTTTGAATTTGATGTTTTCCAAGATGTGGGGATGCCCGCAGAAGAATATTATCCAAACACAGTATCTTCTGTCGAGATAACCACAGCAACTAATGAATATCTGCAGAGTGTAATTAATATCAATAACACGAATGTTTTTTATCCTGCGACGCGATGGACCAATACAGTTTTTGCTAGCACGGATTATTCTTGGGCACTGGACGGTGTGGCGTTAATTCCTGACTCAACCACGGGAGCAGTAACGATTAATCCATCAGTGATTACGGGCAGATCAACGCTATCATTAACGAATAATGCAATCAGTGAGACTAAAAGTATTCAGCTGACGGCGTTAGATTCTTCTATATTGGTGGCATTTGATGGTTTAACGAACTTTCCTTTAAATGACCAAACCATTGCTCGTGATGATCTTGGTTATATTGATCTTAATGCTGAGGTTGAAGTTGACGATGAGGTTGTTGTTGAACCAGAGTATGTTTTTCAAGTTTATTATGAAGATTATAATGTGCCATTAGAAAGCTATTCATACTCAATAAGTGTGCCGGGTTTGACGGCGCAAGATTTGAATGATGATACGGCTGCTTATGATTTCAGCTTCATTAGCGGTGGTATTCAAATTAAAAAGACTTCTATTGATGATCTTCTAGGGCCTTTAGTCATCACTGTTACCAATACCACATTAAACACAGAAGCCGCTTTTACAATAACACTGTAATAAAATCTTTTTGAAATTGATCTAAACCCAGCCTAGCGCTGGGTTTTTTGCTATTATATTTCCTATCTTGAATCTGAAGTCGAAAGTATCCATGTCAGAACTTAAAAATGATCGTTTTCTTCGCGCATTATTGCGTGAACCTGTAGACCAAACTCCAGTATGGATGATGCGCCAAGCAGGTCGTTATCTACCTGAATATCGCGCTAGCCGTGCAACAGCCGGTGATTTCATGAGTTTGTGTAAGAACCCTGAGTTCGCTTGTGAAGTAACCATGCAGCCATTAGANCGCTATCCATTGGATGCTGCGATCTTGTTTTCTGACATTTTGACGATTCCNGATGCCATGGGTCTAGGTCTGTACTTTGAAACAGGCGAAGGGCCACGTTTCAAAAAAATCGTGCGTACTGAACAAGACGTTGCTGCACTAAAAGTTACCAATACTGCAAAAGATCTACCTTATGTGACTGATGCNGTTAGTACCATTCGTCGTGAATTAAATGGTCGCGTTCCTCTTATTGGTTTTTCTGGTAGCCCTTGGACACTGGCGACNTACATGGTTGAAGGGGGATCTTCTAAAGATTTTCGTCATGTAAAAGCCATGATGTACGATACGCCAGAAGTTATGCATCAATTACTTGATGTTCTAGCTGACTCAGTAACTGAGTATTTAAATGCTCAAATCGCAGCAGGCGCGCAAGCTGTACAAATCTTTGATACTTGGGGTGGTAACTTAAGTGATGTGTGTTATCNCGAGTTCTCACTTAAGTATATGAATAAAATTGTTGCAGGCCTAAACCGTGAAAGTGAAGGTCGTAAAGTCCCTGTTATTTTGTTCACTAAGGGTGGTGGTCAGTGGTTAGAAGCTATGGCTGATACTGGCTGTGATGCACTGGGAATCGATTGGACAACGGATATGGGTAACGCTCGTAGTCGTGTTGGTGATCGTGTTGCTTTACAAGGCAATATGGATCCTTCAGTTCTATATGCTAAACCAGCGACGATTCGTAAAGAGGTTCAGCGTATATTAAATAGCTATGGTTCAGGTACGGGTCATGTATTTAACCTTGGGCACGGTATTCACCAGTTTGTAGACCCTGCTCATGCCGGTGCTTTTATTGAAGCTGTTGTTGAGTTAAGTCGTGAACAGCATAAATAATTTACGCTAATTCATAGTTAAAGCCCGCCTTGTGCGGGCTTTTTCGTTTATGCTATATAGATAACACTAGTAATCTAAGGTCAATGGCCAAAGTGAACGAATCAGATACTTAAGCTATCAAGTAGGCTGCATTAATCAACTAGTGTAGAATATGCCGCGAAAAACAGGTCAAAGTTAAGTAATAGCGATAGGCGAATTGGTAATGACAGTGAAGACAGTAGATGCCTTGTTAGTAGGTGCTGGAGCAATGAGCACGACCTTAGCAATGATGCTAAATAAGCTCGATCCATCGTTAAAAATTTGCATCGTAGAGCGACTTGATCAAGTTGCCCANGAAAGTACTGANGGTTGGAATAACGCCGGTACAGGCCATGCTGCTTATTGCGAACTCAACTANACCCCTGAATCAGAAAATGGCAGTGTTGATATATCAAAAGCACTAGCTATCAATGCNTCTTTTGAAGTGACTTTACAGTTTTGGTCCCACCTTGTGCAAACAGGTGCTTTACCGGCCCCGAAAGAGTTTATTAATCGTACCCCGCATAAGAGCTTTGTTTGGGGAGAGAAGAATGTCGCATTTTTACGTAAACGTCATGAGCTAATGAGTGCGCATCACTTATTCGAAGGTATGGAATACAGTGAAGACCCTGCTCAATTAGAAAAGTGGATGCCTTTAGTTATGGCAGGACGTAATCAAAAAGATCCTGTCGCTGCGACTAGGGTCCATCATGGTTCTGATGTTGATTTTGGTTCTTTAGCTCGCGACATGGTTGATCACTTGCAGAAACAAGAGAACTTTGAATTACTGCTTGGCCANTCTGTAGAAGATATGAAGCGTAGTAGCGCAGGCGGATGGTCTGTTTTATTAGAGGACAGTAAAAGCGGTGAAGTAACGCGAGTGTGTTCTAAATTTGTCTTCTTAGGTGCTGGTGGNGGTGCTTTACCATTGCTGCAAAAATCAGATATTCCAGAATGTGAAGGTTACGGCGGCTTCCCTGTGAGTGGACAGTGGTTGGTATGTACTAAACCAGAAGTTGCCAACCAGCACCATGCGAAAGTGTATGGTAAAGCCGCAATTGGTGCACCGCCCATGTCGGTTCCTCATTTGGATACACGGGTTATTAATGGCGAGCGTGCATTATTGTTTGGCCCTTTTGCAGGCTTTACCACTAAGTTCTTGAAGCAGGGCTCTGTAATGGATCTACCNGCTTCAGTGAGAGCTGGTAACTTAAAGCCTATGTTGTCAGTCGGCATGAACAATATGGCACTGACTAAATACCTGATCGGTGAAGTGTTTCAATCGGATAAGTCACGAATGGAAACCTTACGTGAATACTTCCCTGAAGCGAAAGATGAAGATTGGACGCTAGCCAATGCAGGTCAGCGTGTTCAGATCATTAAGAAAGATGAGAACGGCAAGGGTAAATTAGAATTTGGTACAGAGATTGTTGCTGCTGCTGATGGCACGCTAGCTGCTTTATTAGGTGCTTCTCCAGGCGCCTCTACGGCGACTCAGACAATGATCGATGTAATTGAACGTTGCTTTAGCGATAAGCTTGAAAGCGATGGCTGGAAAGAGCGCCTGAAGGCAATGATTCCATCTTACGGCGAGTCTCTNGTAGAGAATGCTGAATTACTAAAGACGGTTCGCGAAGATACTTTGACGACGCTTCAATTGAAGTAGATTCATCTCAGCATGACGAACANTGAAAAGCGCTATTAATTAGCGCTTTTTTTATGCCTGAGATTTATGTTTATTGTTTATGAAATTACTTCAATTTCATGTATTCGTTTCACTTTTCATATACTCGTTTCACTTTTCATAAACTCGTTTCACTCGGGCTGTCAGCTGGCAGAAAAGTTCATAGCTGATGGTATTGCATAAATCGGCAATCTCATTAGCGCTGATGTTTTCACCCCATAGCTCTACTGTTGATCCAATGTCGATATCTTGATGATCGGTAATATCGATGCACAGCATATCCATCGATACTCGACCTAAAGTAGTTAAGCGTTTTCCGTTACACCAGACAGGCGTGCCAGAAGGCGCACTGCGTGGATAGCCGTCACCGTAACCAATCGCTACGATACCAACTCGAGTAGCTTTCTCTGCGATCCAGCTTTCGCCATAACCAACACTCTCACCCGCATTAACATGATGACTAGAAATGAGTTTTGACTGAACCGTCATTACAGGCTTTAAAGATGAGGCAGATTCAATGTTAGTGATTAAAGGTGAGCTGCCATACAGCATAATGCCTGGGCGACTAATGCTATCGCGCACTTCAGGCCAAGCAATGATAGCCGCACTGTTGTTAGATGATAAAATAAGTTCAGGCCAGAAGTTTTTCTGCTGGTTTAAAATGTCTTGGAGGGCTTTGAATTGAACTCGTGTTTTATCGTTCTTTAAATCATCGGCGCAAGAAAAGTGACTCATCAGAACCTTAATTTTGAGGTCGGCACGGCGACACTGATCAAAAATTGTGGCAGATTCAGTTAATTTGAATCCTAGGCGGTTCATGCTGGTATCAATTTTTAGCCACAGCTGTATTCGCGTGAAGCACGGCTCGGTTATTAAAATATCTAGCTGGCTTTGGTGATGCACAACCATTTCTATGTCATGCTCTACAGCAGCTAGCCATTCGTTTTTATCAAACGCACCTTCTAATACTAAAATGGGATTTTTAATCCCTTGATGACGCAGCTCTATGGCTTCATCCATGCAAGCAACAGCAAAGCCGTCAGCTTTCGCAAGTGCCTGTGCTGCGGGTATAGCGCCATGACCATAAGCATTGGCTTTAATGACTGCATAGGCCATTTGGCTATGCTCTTTTGCCAACTGATAGTTGTCTTTTAAAGATTGTAGATTGATTGTTGCTTGAGTTGGACGGGCCATGTTTTTCGCTTAATCAGAAGACTAAAGGTTAGGTAGGGTTTATTATGTCAGGCTGCGCAGTTGTAAACTAGCACTGAGCCTATAAAGTATATTTCTAAATAGTCGAGTTATTTATTCATGCACCCATTGATTGCTGACAAAACCTTGGTTTTCTCCCCAGCACTTGCCGCAACCATTGGCTTGGAAGAAGCGATTACGCTTACCTGGCTAAATGATATTGCGCAGGCTATGGGTGGTATTCAATGGCATATAAACAACGAACAAGTGCGCCAGGTATTTCCGTTTTGGGATGACCAAAAAATCCGTTTGGCATTACGAAGCTTACATGAAAAAGGGTTGATTCAACTCATATCTCCGCTATTTCCTGATGCACCGCAATTGATCTTCTGTTTTCCAGATCAATCTCGCCAAGCAGCTCAGTCTATACAGCAGGAACCTGCGCAGCAACCTACATTCAAACAGCCGATGCAACAGCAATGGCAGCCGAGTCGTGATGGTCTAAACCGTTTGCAGCAACATGGTATTCCTGACAGCTATAGCTTATCCAAACTGGATGAGTTCATTCTTCAGGCTAGGGAAAATGGCAATAACCGTAATGATTGGAATACGCAGTTTTTCCGCTTTATCAAAAAGCACTGGGTTTACACACAGACCGATGCGCATAAAAAACAACAGCGTATCGCGGAAAAAGCATCGTTTAGTACCCATCATACTCAAGCGCCTGATCGTCAAGAACGTTTTCAGGCTCGACGTGAAGAAGCGGGTCCAATTGCTCAGCAGTGGCAGCCAAGTTTAGACGCTCAGCAAATTTTGCAGCGCGCTGGTATTGATGCACAATTCATTCAAGACTCGATCCCCGAATTTGTACTTTATTGGCAAGAGCGAGGGGATGCTCATAAAACGTGGAATACCAAATTTATTCAGCATGTTCGCCAGCAGTGGGCGCGTTATTCTTCTTCACTAGAGCATTCCTCTATGCCAACTCGTATAAGTGAAGAATGGCAGCCAGCGAATGACTGTTATGATATTCTGGCAATGGCGCACATTGATGTGAACTATGCTAAAAGTCTAATTGGTGAATTTGTTTTATATTGGCGTGATTCCAATCAACTACAAACCAGTTGGAATAGTAAATTTTTACAATATGTTAAGCAGCAATGGGCAAGACAGCTAAATCAAGGCTCTCAAACAGGTGGCAACTATGCAAAATCAGGAACTGCTCAATCAGGTAACTCAACAGCTTCAGCGAGTCTCGACCAGCTCCTCGATAACGACTGGTGATAAAGAATCGGCAGTACATAAGTTAGATGATAATCAGCGTGATGCGATTAATCAGGTTTTTGCATTGTTGCGTTTTAATTATCACAATCAGTTTTTAAAAGCCTTTCCAGATTTAGAAACAGTGAAACTTGCTAAACAGCTATGGGCGCGTCTGCTGGTGGACTATCCAGCAGAAACAATAATGTTTGCTGCCGAGCAAGTAGTTAAGCAACAAAAATTCTTACCTAATGTTCATGACATGATAGAAGCCTGTCAGTCCTCTGCACATAAACTATTAGGTATGCCTGATGCACACTCCGCCTATGTCGAAGCTTGTCGCGCCCCTTCCCCGAAAAAAGAATACAACTGGTCTCATCCTGCGGTTTATTTCGCGGGTCGTGCGAGTGACTGGTTCTTCTTGGCAAACTCAGTGGAAGCAAAAGCGTTCCCTGTATTTGAGCGTAATTATGTGATGCTAATGGAAAGAGTAGCGGCTGGTGAAAGTATTGAACTTGAGCTTCCGAAAGCATTACCTGAAAATATCGAAGTACCTATTGAACGTAAAGATCTTCAAAAAAAGATGAAGCAACTTTTGCAAGATACAGGGCTGTAACGAACGGAACATAAGAATGCATTCTTGATCGATAAATGCATCATTCTTTTTCTTTGTAACCATTCATAAAAACCTTGTTCGAGGTTGAAAATTTTTACCCGTATCGTATCTAGCACATCGGAATAAAGAGAGTGTTAATTTGGACGTATTACATGTAGTTGGCTCTCTTTTAGGCGGCATAGGTTTGTTTATGTTAGCCATTGGAATGATGACAGATGGGTTGAAGGTGGCTGCTGGTCCGAGTTTGCGTAACATTCTATCAAGGTGGAGTAATACGCCATTACGCGGAATTTTTTCAGGCTTCGTAATGACTTCAATTGTTCAATCTTCTAGTGCTATTACTGTTGCTTCATTAGGATTTGTTAATGCTGGACTGATTAATATGCGCCAAGCATTAGGCATAATCTATGGCTCAAATATTGGTACAACCATGACTGCTTGGCTAGTAGCATTGGTAGGGTTCCAATTCAAGATACATGACTTTGCTCTACCAATGGTTGGCGTAGGCATGATATTAAAAATGTCTAACAAAAAAGGAACCCTTGCTTCATTTGGTTTAGCACTTGTTGGCTTCGGTTTATTCTTCGTGGGCGTCGATATTTTAAAAAATGCCTTTGAAGGATTAGTGACTACTTTTGATATCACGCTGTATAAAGCGGATGGCATTTCGGGAGTTTTGCTTTTTTTATTCGTAGGTATTGTTATGACAGTGCTTACACAATCTTCAAGTGCCTCGATTGCTTTGACGATAACTGCAATATCTAGCGATATGATAGGTCTCTATGCTGCCGGAGCTATGGTTATTGGCGCGAATATCGGCACTACATCAACAGCAGTTATTGCTTCAATCGGAGCCACCTCAAATGCCAAGCGGGCTGCAGCAGCACAAGTAATATTTAATGCAGTAACTGCAGTTTTAGCATTGGCACTTTTGCCATTTATATTTATTTTCATTAAATATGCGTGTGAACTATTAAATATAGATTCTGATTCCGCAATTTCTTTGGCGCTATTTCATACTATTTTTAATGTTCTTGGGGTGCTATTAATTTATCCACAAAATGAGCGAATCGCTTCCTTCTTAGATAAAAAATTCACCTCTTGGGACGAGAAAGCATCACACCCTAAATTTATTGATAAAACAGTTGCTCAAACCCCAGTCTTAGCAGTAAATGCGTTGTTGTTAGAAATATATTCTATTGCTGATAAAGGAATAGATCTTTTCTCTAGAGCAGTGCAGCCGAAAGGAAAACGGAAAACAGATTTTTATGACGATGCTCGAGTTATTAAATTACTTTCAGTCGCCGTTTCTGAGTTCATTGTTACCATAGACAGCTCAGGGCTACCGGTAGAGACAAGAGAAGACTTGGCGACGTTAATGCGTATAGATCAATATATTTTGAACTGTACATTGGCAATAGAAAGAGCAGAAGATTATTTGCTGCAGCATGAATACTTACCGTTACCAAAACTTGAAACTGAATTGATAGAATACTTTAACAGCGTGTTAGGTTTTCTTATGATTAGCCGAGAAATAAATAAAACGGATAACCAACATGAAAATTCATTTTTTATTATGCAAACTGAGCATGACCGAATTAAAGCAGAATTGATTTTAAATGGCACTCAATCAAAGATCTCGGTAGAGCAGATGTCGGCATCAATCGATGCTCTTCAAGAAGCTTTGCATTTATCAAAGCAATGGCATAAAGCCATGACCAGGCTTCATGCCATACACACTAAATCCATAGACGAAGAATTATAAGGTATATCTATATAATGGATAAAAAAGACGTTAAGAATAATCTTCTGTCTATAGAAGAAGAGCAACTACGATTAGCAAGAAAAGAGCGAATGAATCATCCGTCTTATCGTTTAGCTTATGACGATGACGATTTTTTTCTACGTGAAGATATGCGAGCGCTGCGCCTCCAATTAGAGTGGGTTAAACCCGATATAATTCAAAAAGAAAATAATATTGAATCAACGGTTGTTGTTTTTGGTGGTGCTAGATTTAAAGAGAAGAAAAAAGCAGAACAGCAATTGTTGAAAGCAAGAGACGAGCTTTCCAAGAATCCTGATTCGGAAGAGAGTCAGCGAAAAATTAAAATTGCAGAAAGCGTTTGTCGCAATAGTCGTTTTTATGAAGAATCAAGATTGTTAGCGCAAAAAATTACTCGTTTATCACAACAACATGGCGGTAAAGAATTTGTTGTTGTAACGGGGGGTGGTCCTGGTGTTATGGAAGCGGCTAATCGTGGTGCTGCCGATGAGGGTGGTCAAAGTATTGGTCTTAATATCGTCTTGCCTTTTGAGCAAGAGCCGAATCCATACATAACCCCTGAGCTGTGTTTTCAGTTTGATTATTTCGCAATTCGTAAGATGCATTTCCTAAAACGGGCAAAAGGATTAGTTGCTTTTCCAGGGGGATTTGGAACGCTTGATGAATTGTTTGAAACGCTTACTCTGATACAAACTAAAAAGATGCAACCATTCCCAATTGTTTTGATTGGGAAGGAGTACTGGAGCCGACTTATCGATTTTGATTTTTTAGCTGAACAAGGCGCAGTATCAGAAGCGGATATTAAATTATTTCATATGGTTGATACGGCAGGTGATGCTTATGAGCATTTATCAAAGCACTGGGGTAAATAAAGCTATGGCTTTATTCATCATCATCCCAGTTGCCTTCATAACCTGCTGCTAAATTTTCGAAGCGAGTATATTTACCGACAAATGCTAAGCGGTCAGTACCAATAGGGCCGTTACGGTGTTTACCGGTAATAATCTCGGCAATGCCTTTATCTGGGGTGTCTTCGTTATACACTTCATCGCGATAAATAAAGGCGATGATATCGGCATCTTGCTCGATCGCTCCCGATTCACGTAGATCTGACATGACTGGGCGTTTATTGGGGCGTTGCTCCAAAGAACGGTTTAGCTGAGACAGTGCAATAATAGGACATCCGAATTCTTTCGCGATGGCTTTCATGCTACGTGAAATTTCTGAGATCTCTTGCGAACGGCCTTCAGAAGGGCCAGATACCTGCATTAACTGCATATAATCCACCATCACAAGCGCTAGGTCGTTATCGTTCTCACGATACACCTTACGACAGCGTGCGCGCATATCTTGTGGTGTAAGTGCAGGCGTGTCATCGATGTAGAGCGGTAAATCTTTTAAAATATTTACTGCTGATGAAAGGCGAGGCCAGTCATCTTCAATGAGCTTACCACTACGAATTCGAGTNTGATCGATTTTACCGATNGANGANANCATACGCATCACNATCGATTCAGANGGCATTTCCATACTNAATACNANNCAAGGGCGNTTNGTTGCGACTAAGGCNTTNTCAACNAAATTCATCGCATAGGTCGTTTTACCCATNGAAGGACGNCCNGCGACAACAATCATNTCNGCTTTNTGNAANCCGGAAGTNCGGNTATCNATNTCAGTAAANCCAGNAGTAANGCCACTTAANCCTTCNGGTTTATTAAATAANTCNTCTAATTGATCNAGGGTGTTTTTTAGAATNGGACCAACAACAACCGGCCCACCTTCTTTACGGTTTCCNTCCGCGATTTGAGCAATTTTCTGTTCCGCATCCGAGAGNATATCGAGAGAGTTNTTACCCTCTGGTTCATAAGCGGAAAGAGAAATATCGGCAGCCGCTTCGATTAAACGACGCTGTTGTGAGCGTTCTTTAACGATAACGCCATAAGCGCCACTGTTTGCAGTCGAAGGTGTCATATCGGCAAGCTCGCCTAAGTAGGCGATACCACCGACTTCGTCTAACGTGCCAAGCTCGTCGAGCTCTTCTGAAACGGTGACCACATCAATCGGTTGCTCTTGGTCGACCAAGGATTTGATTGCGCGGTAAATATTACGGTGCTTGTGGCTGTAAAAATCGGTGTCTTCTAATACTTCTGAAACGGATTCCCAGGCACGATTATCCAGTAGCAAACCACCCAGTACCGATTGCTCAGCATCAATAGAATGCGGAGGTGTACGCAGCGATAAAGTTTGTTGGTCAGCAGTTTGTTCAGTCATTATCAATCGGTCGTTAATCAATTAGAGAGGGATTATGGGTCGAGCAATATTGGATGTTTGTGTAGCAAATGTGGGAGGCAGGAAGCCGAGCCCAAGGCTACAGGGAAGTATTCACGCNGTTTTGCGGAATAAATTTCCAATCTTGCTTAATTGCATAATCGAGCACCAAAAAAAAGGCACTAATAGCGTGTGCTAATAGTGCCTTAATCTGAAACTTAGTGCTAGTGAAGAGATTAGTCTTCAGCAACAACCAATAGCTTCAATGTAGCAGCAACTTCTGCGTGTAACTGTACAGTGATGTCGAACTCACCAACGTTACGGATCGGACCAGTTGGCAAGCGAACTTCAGCTTTAACCAACTCAACACCAGCTTCAGTAGCAAGCTCAGCGATGTCACGGTTGCCCAAAGAACCGAACAACTTACCTTCGTCGCCAGCTTTAACAGCAACAGTAAGTTCGATTTCTTCGATNTTAGNTTTNCGAGNNTNAGCAGCAGNTAGCTTCTCAGCAGCAGCTTTCTCAAGNTCNGCACGACGAGNTTCGAAGTGCTCNNTGTTTGCTTTAGTTGCAGNANNNGCTTTGCCTTGTGGCAAAAGGAAGTTACGNGCGAAACCTGGTTTAACAGTAACTGTNTCGCCTAGGCCGCCTAATTTAGCAACTTTNTCTAATANAATAACTTNCATNATAANATCCTTAGCACTACAGAGTTGAGACCTTTCGGGTTCAATCAACTGTGTCTTTTAGTCTGCCCCTAATATCAATAATACTATCGATCAGAGAGACAAAAATTAGTAATGTAAATAGGTAGGGACCAAATAAAAATACGCTTATATAAAACGCAACTAGCCATTGTCCACCTAAGTTTTTCATCCCGATAATGCCGTGTACAAAAGCAACACCTGCAATCACAAGAGGAATGGTTAAAACTGGTAAAATGCCACTGATTAACGACGGAAGACTAGAGCCAAAAACCAACAATAAAACCACGCTTGCGGCATAGCCAACAGGTAATTTTAGAGGATGGAATTCTTCACTATAACCACCAGGGTTATAGAGTGCAGCTTGCCACCAGCGTGCTAATAATAAACATAAAACCATGACCATAGTTTGCACTGCGGCCAGTGCCCCAACCATTAAGGGGCCAACTTTAGGTTGAATGCTATGCCAAAACTCAAGGTCATCCTTTAAAGCTTCTGCTAGCAATGCTTCAGTTTGCTTTTGCACTTCTGTTAATACTTCAGGCATTAGCATAGGTAAAGCAAAATAAATCAACACACCAATACCACTAGCGCTCATTAAGGTTAATCTAAGATCAACACTCGAGCGTAAGATAATGGCTAAAGTCGAAGCACCAAGGGCTGTGATAAAAGGGGTTGAATCCCCCATAGCTAACCAAGCAAACGCCGGTAAACTACCCCACAAAACCACATTGGCGGCTTCTTTTGCTCCATGGCGCAATATAGAAAGCGCCATGAGAGCAGCGCCTAGCCAGAATAAAAGAGGAATAAACATAGTCGCTACAATCGCAATGATCGCGTTGAGTGGCTTATCCATGCTCCATTTGGCGAGGGCTTTAAACATTATTACTTATAACCGTCGCTTATTTATGAGCGTCAGTGTATGGCAATAAAGCAATGTAACGAGCGCGTTTAATTGCAGTAGACAATTGACGCTGATACTTAGCTTGAGTACCTGTAATACGGCTTGGAACGATCTTGCCAGTTTCAGTAACGTAGCCTTTCAATGTATCAAGATCTTTATAATCGATCTCTACAACATTTTCAGCAGTGAAACGGCAGAACTTACGACGACGGAAAAAACGTGCCATGGTGAAACTCCTATTCTTCTTCAGCAGATGCGTCAGCAGCTGCTTCTTCAGTTACAGTTTCGTCAGCAGCTTCAGCAACAGGTGCTTCAGTGCGACGGTCATCACGACGACGGTCATCACGGCTTTCAGCCGCTTTAACTGCAGATACTTCAGTAACAGCTTCGTCACGACGAATAACCATGTTACGTAGAACAGCATCGTTATAACGGAAAGAAGTCGTTAGCTCGTCAAGAACTTCTTGAGAACATTCGATGTTCATCAATACGTAGTGAGCTTTATGGATGTTGTTGATTGGGTATGCCAAGTGACGACGGCCCCAGTCTTCCAAACGGTGTACTGTGCCTTCAGACTCTTCGATAGACGCAGTATAACGCTCTACCATTGCTGAAACTTGTTCGCTTTGATCAGGGTGTACCAAAAACACTACTTCATAATGACGCATGTTTAGGCTCCTTATGGTTTGGTTAGCCTTCCAACTACTTTAGTTAAGCGCTAGTAAGGCAAGGAGTCTTCCACTGATGACTGATGAATACAGGCTTTACGCCAGATACAACCGTCTCAGACAGAAAAATGAGGGCGGATTTTATCAGTCGTGTGTTTGAAAATCAATCAAATTCAACGAAATGTCGATGTTAGGCATTGTTCCTTGTGCAGGGCTTTGTCATTAGGGATACCTCTATTACACTAGCGACAAATATAAAAATAAACTTTGAGATTCCACCATGCAATTGAATGCACTATTACATCCTTTGAAATTGACAGCGGCCATCGCTTTAGTAAGCAGTTTAGGTACTTTAACGGCTTGTTCCGGAAACAGTTCTTCAACTTCTTCAGTTTCTTCAGCTGTTATTGATCCTATTGAAATAGATAAAGCACTGGGTGTTGTAGATTGGGATCAAAATAATGAGGTAGAAATGGCCTCCCATGCTTATCGAGCTGTTGCGCGACATAGCATGTTAGCAACCTTATATTCAGGAAGGTCAGCTATATTTAGCAGTTTCATCAATCTTGTTAAGGGTTCTGAAAATCGTAATTGTGCTGTTAGTGGATCGATTGATGCTGATTTATTCGAAAAGCAATGCCAAGATGCGAGTGATGATGACGTGTCTTGTACCATTACAAATACAGATACAGGTGAAGAAGAATCAAACCCGCTTGCAGTATTTCAATCTACCGAACAGCGCGCAGTGTTCTATCAGTGTCAAGACGGAGCAACAGAAGGGCTGTATTTTGATGGGCCGTTAAGAGTTATCGTGGAAGACGATTACTCAGTTTCTGATATCTATACAGCGACTACGATAATCTCTGCAGTCGCAGAAATTAGTAAGCAGGATGAAAATGGAGATTTTATTCTTGATGATAATGACGAAGTCGAAAAAGTTAATGCGACTGATTTTCTGTATCAAAGTGAGAGTTATGCTTTTTTTATCGGCTATGAATATAATTTAGACGTAATTTATGACACATCTTCCGATCGCTTAACTTCTCCAAATGATCTATCCGAATGCACCACAGCAGATGAAACAGTTGATGGTGTATTTACACAGGGCACCTCAATCGTTACTCAAGAAGTGATGAGAACGGATTTTGTGGCCGCACTACAAGAGTCTTATCCGTTGCCATCTTCTGGTCCTCAGTTTCCTTATACAGAATTTACAAATTTGGATTTAGTGGCAAGCAATGATAATTTCCACTGTGAAGATCTTAATAGTGATACAGCAGTGGTTAATGAGTCTCTTAGCTATGATACGACTTATACTTTATCGACCCAAATAGCGTCGTTGATACTGGGGCAGAATACACAGTTTGATTGGAATGATTTATTGATCCCGACTGATCAGGAAAATGTTGAAGGTACAATCACGTTAACCCACACCAATGCTGACACAAATGATTATCTTGTATCAGTGGTTTTTGATGGATTGGGAGGCGTGACAGTGAATGACGGCCCCTCGATGACCGTTGAAGAATTTTTGAGCCAAAGTGAACTAGAGACTGAATAACGGCCTGCGACACTTGGTCGCATGGTTAATTATTGAACACTGTTGTACTCTTATTAAGTGCAGTTATTAAATGCAGTGCGCTGAAGGATATGAGGGTTGA
>PAOL01000029.1 GCA_002708475.1 Oleispira sp.
TTGTGTTTGTGTTGAAAGGTTGGTTATCGGTGTGCGAAGTTCGTGGGCAATATCGGCAGAAAAGTGTGACAGTTTTTGAAATACGCCATCCATCGATGTGATCATGGTATTAAAAGATTCAACAAGCTCAAGCAATTCTAACGGAATATTATCAGTGCTTAAGCGGCGACTTAATTGCTCGGAAGTGATACTTTTAATTTCTGCGCTTATTCGATGTAAGGGTCTATGCCCATTTCGAATTGCGAGCCAAGCGGCAAAGATCGTTACAATACAAGCAAGCGTCATTAAAGCCCAAAGTGTTCTAAAAAAGGTGGTCATAAATGAATGATGAAAGTCAGTTTGAGCGGCTACTGCGATAATCCATGCTTTTTTAGGGTCAGTTGAATGAATATTTGTAGAAAGAAGACTTCCCCAGTAATTATGATTACCCGTTTCCCAAGAATATAGCGTGTTAGGCGTAACCGATTCGTTGATCTGATTGTTTTCAATTAATGGTTTGAAATCCAACTCTCCATTTTTATAAAGTAGCTGCTGCGAATGATCAAGAACCGCAAAATATACACCATGGTGCCCTGAGATAGTATTTGCCAAGTAGACTTTCAATTCATCCCTACTTAATGACGATGACCCAAATTGGCTAATGGCTTGATTAAGAGCATTTATTACCGTCTCTTCAATAACATGAAGTTCATCGGCATCTTGTTCTAAAAAATGATGGTGAATAGACTTTTGTACTGCAATGCCTAGAACAATACAACAAAGTGATATTATTATGCCTACTCGAATCGTAACGTTCATTACAAGAGAGTTAGGTTTTTTTGTTTTATTGGCCATTATAAACCTCAAGGACATAGCCCATACCTCGAACAGTATGTATCAGCTTTGGATTATATGGTAAATCGATTTTTGAGCGTAACCTTCGAATTGCAACATCGATTACATTGGTATCACTATCAAAATTCATATCCCAAACTTGGGACGCTATAAGCGATCTCGGTAATACCTCGCCTTGTCTTCTTAATAATAGCTCGAGCAACGAAAACTCTTTATTGGTTAAGTTAATTCGTTGACCCTCTCTTATTGCAGAGCGGCGTTTGAGGTCGAGAGTCATATTGGCAATGGTTAATGTATCAAGCTCTTGATTGGGTATGCCGCGCCTTAGTAGCGTTCTTACTCTTGCTAACAGTTCAGCGAATACGAAGGGCTTGGCAAGGTAATCATCGGCCCCTAGCTCTAAGCCTTTAACCTTATCCTCGGTGCTATCTTTGGCGCTTAAAAATAGAACGGGGGTTAAATCTCCATTGCTGCGCAGGGTTTTTAATATGTGCCAGCCATCAATGTCAGGCAGCATTACGTCTAGAATAATGAGGTCATATTTTTCGGTAACTGCTTGGTGGTGACCGTCCATGCCGGTGCACGCTAGATCCACAATTAATCCAGCTTCAGAAAGCCCCTTCTTAAGGTATTGTCCCGTTTTAATCTCATCTTCTACGACTAATAATTTCATTTTAGGTCCGCTACTCTCTAGGCAAGGGTTCTTCAAATAAGGAGCTCTTTAGACGTGATGCTAAAGAATGAGTATAGAGTATAAGAACTGTCAGTTAGATTACATGAATATAACATTTTTGTAATGCTGCAGTCATCTTTGGGACAGTTATATGGGGGTAAGCTGAATTTAGTCTTTAGGTTCTCTAGTCATCTCGGTGTCAGTACCTTTGTATCTAGGGTGTAGAGTAAGCTAGGCTATCAACAAATAAAATGAAAAACAAAAGGGAAAGAAAATGAAATTAACTAACAAGTCAAAATGGTCTGTAATCTCAACAGCAATACCAATGATGTTCCTAGTAGCATCCGTTCATGCTCACGATCCAGCAGAGCACGCTGAAGGATCTGAGATGGCAAATTGCGAAATGATGAAAACAATGGACCATTCAAAAATGGATATGAATGATCCAGTGACTCAAGCAATGATGAAAAAGTGCATGAATCAAATGCACAGCATGGATTCGAAAGGCATGAAAAAAACTGAGAAAATGGATATGAATGGTGATGTACCTGGAAAAATGTATGAAGGTCATAGCCATAAGTAATTCGTGAGTTTTGATAGCCTTGTTATCTTCACTTTTCTGCTAAAAGTGGCTCCGACATAGCTCATGGACATAATATCTTTCAGTTACAACTGATATTTAATTAAGGTTGAGTATGGAAATTAAAAAAGTGAGTGCTATTTTTGATGAGCTTAGGCTTAAGGATGTACAGGAAGCATTAAGGGCCTATGCAGCCTCTGGCTTTTCAACTCATTGTGTCGGAGCGAGTTCAGGTAATAGTAACGCTAATAGCTATCTTTTAATTAAGCATACCCAAATTGAAATATACGTAGATGCGGAGCACGCAAAGAAAGTTGCGCGTTTGATCGAGTCATCAGTGGTATCTGTTAATGATAGCGATAAATTTCTAGTATCTATAGAACCTATTGAAGGACTCTTTGGCTGTTCTAGAAAATTAAAACTTAATTAGCTAAGTGTAATAAATAGTAATTTTATATTATTTAAATTTTTGAAGTCTTTCATATAGTAGAGGAAAGATCATGAGTGAAAAGAAACATAAAGCGACAATAAATACTAATTATTTAGTTAAGCGTCATTTAAAGCTGGAAGGTGATGGTGATGTACCTTGGGATTGTATAGAAAAAGAGATTGATAGGATTATTGGAATTGATGAGGTCGTTCTTGTTAAAGATGAACATACAATAACCGTGTCCTATGATGCATCCTATAAAAGCTTAGAGGATGTTGAAAGTATATTAGATAANCATTTCATCAGTGTTGCAAAAGATTGGTGGAACAATACTAAGAAAAGCTGGTACGAATATACTGATGAAAATATAAAGGCAAATATCAAAGACACCCCATGGTCGTGCCATTCAAATCCGCTTACCGGAAAGAAAAAGAAATGAAGGTGATTCATGNNAATNATTACACATCGTATTNGAAGAAAATCTGCGAATGATAAAANNATGTGCTTGACCTATGTCTAGGACATAGGTGTACCTTTTAATTAAAAGTGTGCTTAGTTGCACTCTGAACTAATTGAGTAAGGAATTAAATAATGACGGTGTCTAATGTGAATGAAGTGGAAAGTAACCCGACCCTCTCAGAAATAAAACTTATAATTGATGGTGCTAATTGCGGAAGTTGTGTAAAAAAAATTGAATCAGCCTTACAAGAAGTAAATGGGGTGACTCAGGCAGAAATGAACTTTGCTCAGCGCACGGTGATGGTTGTTGGCACAGCACCACTATTGGATTTGATCACGGCAGTAGAGCAGGCTGGTTACAGTGCCAAGGTGAGTACGGAAAAATTCGAGAGTGATACTTTAGATGAAAAAGTTGAGGTAATAGGCAGTTTTGACGGTTCTGAAATAGAGCTGCTCATAGACGGCGCAAGTTGTGGCAGCTGTGTAAATAAAATCGAATCGGCTTTAAAAAAAGTAGCTGGGGTTAGTCGTGCAGAAATGAACTTTGCTCAGCGCACCGTGACGGTTGCAGGTACAGCAAAGCCGTTAGATTTGATCAAAGCGGTAGAACAAGCTGGCTACAATGCCAAAGTGAGTACAGCTGAAAGTGAGGATGAAGCTTTAAACGAAAAAGAAGTCGCTGATGAAGTCTATTACAAGCGCCTTATGCGTGAAATGACCATCGCGTTGGCAGTCGGTATCCCTCTTATGGTCTACGGCCTTGTCGTGGGTGAAATGACGGTNAGNACGATATCAGAGCAATTGGCTTGGCTGGTTGTTGGGCTGATAACGTTAGGTGTGATGGTATTTTCNGGTAAGCACTTTTATATNGGNGCNTGGCAGTCATTTAAAAATCANTCNGCCAACATGGATACCTTNATNGCGNTGGGTACCGGTACNGCATGGCTTTATTCNATGGTGGTTGTNTTTGCCCCAGAAGCNGTNCCAGAAATGGCTCGTCATGTTTATTTTGAAGCGACGGCCATGATTATTGGTTTAATTAATCTAGGCTTGGCGCTGGAGTTGAAAGCCCGTGGNCGTACTTCTGAAGCCATTAANCGTCTTATCGGCTTGCAACCTAAAACTGCGCGAGTCATTCGTGATGGTATCGAAGTGGATATCGCTATTGATCAGGTATTGTTGAACGATGTAGTGCGTGTTCGTCCCGGTGAAAAGATTTCTGTGGATGGCAAAGTGATTGAAGGTCATACCGCGATTGATGAATCGATGCTGACGGGTGAACCTATGCCGGTAGAAAAAACAGTCGGAGCAGAAGTCGTCGCAGGAACCATTAATAAAACCGGCTCTATCTTATTCAAAGCGACTCGGGTCGGTAAAGATACAGCGCTAGCGCAGATCATTAATATGGTGAAGCGCGCGCAAAACTCAAAGCCGCCGATTGGTCGTATGGCAGATGTTATCTCCGCTTATTTTGTGCCTGTCGTGATGATTATTGCAGTCACCAGCGCTTTAATTTGGTTGAACTTTGGGCCTGAGCCCGTAATCGCCTACGCCATTATATCGGCGACTACCGTACTTATTATTGCCTGTCCTTGTGCGCTTGGTCTAGCGACGCCGATGTCNGTAATGGTTGGCGTTGGTAAAGCGGCCGAAGCCGGGGTTTTGATCCGTAATGGTGAAGCCTTGCAAACCGCATCAAAAATNACAGCCATGATTNTAGATAAAACNGGCACCATCACTTTAGGGGCTCCAAAGGTTACTGATGTGGTATTAGCCGGAGAGTTTGACGAAGACACNGTNTTGANATTATCAGCCANATTAGAAAGTGGTTCNGAGCATCCGTTAGCNATGGCNATTGTTGAATCGGCACAAGAACGTGGACTGCTCTTGGCACANANTCCTGGGCAAGAATCAGCACAAAGCATNGGNAAAGCCAGTAACTTTAAAGCGATNGCAGGTCATGGTGTGCAGGCCGAAGTGGATGGTAAAACCTTACTCTTTGGTAATGAAAANCTAATGCATGAGAAAGGNATNGANNTGGGTGATTTTGTTGAAAAAGCTCAAGTCTTAGCTGCTGACGCTAAAACTCCGATGTTCTTTGCTATTGATAATAAATTTGCCGCTATCATCGCTGTTGCCGATCCCATCAAAGAAGACTCCATCGCGGCCATTAAGCGTCTACAAAAAAATGGCATTCGAGTGGTAATGCTTACCGGTGATAATCGAGATACTGCAAAAGCCGTCGCTAAGAAAGTAGGAATTACTGAGTTTTTTGCTGAAGTCCTGCCGGAGCAAAAATCTGAAAAAGTACAAGAATTGCAGATGCAGGGTGAGGTTGTGGGCATGACGGGTGATGGTATTAATGATGCGCCAGCACTTGCCATTGCCAACGTAGGTTTTGCTATTGGCACAGGTACCGATGTCGCTATTGAAAGTGCTGATATTACCTTAATGCGGGGATCACTGCATGGTTTGGCAGATGCAATTGCAGTGAGTAAAGCAACGCTAAGAAACATTAAGCAAAACTTGTTTGGTGCATTTATATACAACGTGGCGGGTGTGCCTTTTGCCGCGGGGATCTTATATCCCTTCTTTGGTTTGTTACTTAGCCCGGTTATCGCAGGGGCTGCGATGGCATTTTCATCAGTAACAGTAGTCAGTAATGCTAACCGTTTACGTTTTTTTAAAGCGGAAGAGCACTAATCAAAATAGATAAGCATTAACTGAAATTATAGAAATTAGGAGATTTAATTATGATGATTATTAACCTTATTGGTTTGTTATTGATTGGCTTAATCGTGTGGTGGTTCTGGCTGTATAAACCAGAAGAAGCGACAGTTGGAGAGGAAGGGCTTGTTATCACTGTTGAGAACGGCACTTACTTCCCGTCAAGAATTACAGTCGCAGCGGGTAGCCCAGTAGAAATAAATTTTTTGCGTAAAGATCAATCTCCTTGCTCCGAGACATTATTAATTCCTGATTTACAAATCAGTGATTCACTGCCGCAAAATAAATTAAAAACTATTCAACTTCCTGCAATGAAAGCAGGAACCTATGACTTTCATTGTCAGATGCAAATGTACCGAGGGCAAATAACGGTTCAATAGGAGAAATACTATGAGCAATAAAAAAGCATCCTTTTGGCTAAGCCCAAAAGGTCTAGCCGCTTTGGGACTTATTGGCGCAGCCAGCTATTTCCTGCTAATGGAACACAGTGAACATGTCTGGCAGTACCTTCCATTTTTGATACTTCTGGCGTGTCCCTTTATGCATATGTTTATGCATAAAGGTCATGGTCATCATAAGAGTAACGAAGATGGCGATGAATATCAGCGGGGACTAAAAGATGGCCGCGATACGGTGCAGCCAGTAGATGATAAGCATACAAAAAAAAATCACCATCAATAATGGAGCATTTATGCTCAAGGTAAAGGAGAAATAGTATGCATGGTGAATCAGATTATGGCCTGTGGCCTTTAGTAATAATTAACTCTGCAATTTTCATTTTTTTTGCGTTTAGTTTTACAAAACCAAAAACAACATTGGACTGGCGCAGTTTTGGTGCCTTTTCAGCGTTTATTGTAGCGCTGTTTACCGAGATGTATGGCTTTCCGTTAACCATCTATTTTCTNTCAGGTTGGTTNGCNGAAAATTATCCNGGGATAGATTTNTTAGCCCATGANAACGGACATTTACTTCATACCTTGCTTGGTTTTGAAGGTAANGCACANTTTGANCCACTGCATATCGCCAGTAATGTATTTATAATNNCNGGCTTCTTTTTGTTGTCATCTGCNTGGAGTGTNTTACATAAAGCTCAGCAAACTCNCTCCTTGGCGANTACNGGCTGGTANGCCCGCTGTCGTCATCCGCAATACATTGCTTTCATCATAATTATGTTTGGATTTTTATTNCANTGGCCAACNATNCCNACANTNGTNATGTTTCCAATTTTACTCGTAGTCTATNTGCGNTTAGCCAANCGGGAAGAAAGTATCGCGCTAGAGGAATTTGGTGATACCTATCGTCAGTATATGGAAATCACACCCGCGTGGNTTCCTAGATTAAATTTTAAAACCTAAATCATTGAAAATAATCTTTGGAAGTAATGGATGTTAATAAAAAATCCCGTTGCTATTTTTGAGGGAATGTAATGCTTAATAAACAAAATCGAAATACAAATTATGATAAAGGTAGCTTAACCCTTGCAGGTACTGTCATGTTAGGGACTGGCGTTATGATCGGTGCTGGGATCTTTGCATTGACAGGGCAAATGGCTGAAATGGTTGGNGCTTTATTTCCTTATGCATTCATTGCCTCAGCCATAATCGTGGCATTCAGTTCCTACTCTTACATCAAAATATCCAATGCCTATCCTTCTGCGGGAGGGGTTGGTATGTATTTGCATAAAGCTTATGGAAATAGGTTACCCACTGCTTTTAATGCATTACTTATGTATTTTTCGATGGTGATCGCTCAAAGTTTTTTAGCGCGTACCTTTGGATCCTATACGATGCAATTATTTGGCGGTGATGACTCTGGTAATATCATATCTATATTAGGCGTATCNCTAATAGTGGTAGCGTTTATTATTAATTTACTCGGCAATCGTCTTATTCAGGGAATCGCTGGATTTATCGGGCTAGCTAAAATATTAGGCATTCTTATTATTGGTTTCGTTGGCGTTTATCTTGCTGATAATTTGGCTGTCGATCTTGATGCTACCGCTGAAGTTGGAACGTTAAGTAATTTTTTGGGTGCAACGGCTTTGGGGATTTTAGCCTTTAAAGGATTTACCACTATAACAAATAGTGGCTCTGAGGTAGTTAACCCTCATAAAAACATTGGTAGGGCTATTGTTATTTCTATTGCGCTCTGTGTACTTATTTATGTATTGGTCGGTTTTGCTGTCGCTGGCAATCTTCCTTTAAGTGAAATCATAGCGACAAAAAACTATTCCCTAGCGGCAGCATCTCGGCCTGTTCTTGGAGAGTTTGGAGTATGGTTTACTGTTGCTATTGCTATGACTGCAACTGCTGGAGGAGTTTTAGCAAGTTCATTTGCAGTGTCCCGTATGCTGGCGATGTTAACCGAGATGAAATTAATTCCTCATAGTCACTTCGGTATGCCAGGAAATATACAAAAGCATACCTTGGTATATACCGCTGCTTTAGGAATTATACTTACTGCATTCTTTGATCTATCCCGTATAGCCGCTCTCGGCATCGTGTTTTATCTAATTATGGATATCTCAATTCATTGGGGGCTGCTTCGTTACCTATTGAAAGATGTCAATGCAAAGAAATGGGTACCTATTACCGCCATAATTTTAGATCTATTAGTCTTAATAGGATTCGTTTGGGTTAAGTTAAATTCTGATCCATATGTATTAATAGTCGCTCTTTTAACGATGATTGTCATTGCGGTGGGCGAAACTATATTCTTACGATCAGTTGTAAGAAAGAGTAATAAACATGAGCATATGCATTCAGATAAATAATGATTTTATATCGTCGGCACTTAGTGCGGATATAAAATTATCGATAATAAATGANCATTAAGCCTAGAAGAAGGAGTTNGTTGTGGAAGTTGAGACTTTAAGAGATGTGGTTCGCTGGACTAGAGGNGTGCATTCAGAACTCAGTGAGTGCTTATCTATGTGCCAAAAAGATAATGAAGATGAGCGAGCGAAATTAGTTTTATCCTATCTATCTAATCATGAAANTGAGATAGCTAAAGTTGTAGATGTTTTTGAAAAAAAAGGAAATGAGCATGCGCTAAATACTTGGTGTGTTGAATATGTAAATAAATTCAAGCTAGATCATGGTGAATTCTGTGATAGACCATTTTCTGACCTTAATGCCCAGNAAATTGTCGCTATAGTTGTAAAAAAACATCAGTATTTATTGTCTCTATTTCGTTTTTTATCTATGCAGGCTGCTATTCCTTCTGCAAAAGAGCTTTTGGATGCATTAAGTTTTTTTGAGGAACATGAAACTATGATAATGGTGCAGGCTACTAACCGTTTTGACGATATGTAATGGATTTAATTCTTAAACACACTTAGGAAGTATTATGAAACTTAATGCAATGAAATTTGGTTTGGCATCTTCAATTAGTGCCTCTATTCTTTGGCTGATTTGCAGTGTACTCGTTATGATTATGCCTGGAATGATGATGTCGATGTCTGGTGATATGGTCCATATGGAGCTAAATGATATGAGTTGGCAGTTATCAGTATTTGGCGTTGCTGTTGGAATGGTGGGTTGGTTTGTGATGGCTGGCGCTATGGGTTGGATGCTTGCATCTATTTACAATCGTCTTGATTCATAAACCGATTCGCGACACATTGCTGCTGAACAAATTATGGTGAGATAAACAGGAGTACCAAATGAATATTAACAAAATCACTGCCATTTTCGACGAATTTCGTCTAAAAAATGTAGAGGATTCTTTAATTCAACATGGTGTTAAGGGGTTTACCTTATACCCTGTTCGTGGCCGCGGGGATTACTTCGACAGCTTTAATGAAAATCATTTGATCAAACATATTCAAATTGAAATTTATGCCAATGCGGAGCAGGCGAAAGAAATTGCTCAGTTGATTGTGGATGCAGCGCATGTTAATACCGAAAGTGAAGGACTGGTCTGCATTGCTCCTGTCAAAGACCTGATCTGGATACATGATAAACGAAGCGCAGTGAGTAATGATTTTCAATTACATCGGTGAGGCATAATATTACATATAGTAAAAAACATCCTTCTTATTAATGTCTAAAGAGTTAGCGATGCTGGGATTGATTGACGTCACCACCTGAAGTTTACAGTCTGTATTTGACCCCAGTACTATGTTGGTAATAACCACTGATAGTGAAATATATAAATTCTTGAATGGCAGTGGCCTGTAAAATAAGGAAATTCTAATGAGTGAAATCGAGTTCACGATCCATTGTCCTGTTTGTAGTATGACAAAAATTAACCGCTCTCTACTGTTTAGCTTTCAGGGTATCGATCATTATTTCTGTTCGTCACAATGTTTGGATCGATTTAAAGACCGTCCCCACTTATTTGTGGGTGATCCGCAGCGTGGATTATCGCCTAAGCAAAAAAAACAGACAGTATTTAAAAAGCGGAAAATACGTTTTTCTAAGGCGCTTGATGCAGAACTCACTGCAGCAATAACAGAGTCTCTTCAGGCACTGATGGGAATTGAAGCCTTAGTGTTTGAAGGACAAGATCTCTATGTGACCTACGATCTTCTGCAAGTCTCATTAGAAGATATTGAAAATANCATCGAACAGGTGGCTATCAGCCTGCGTGATGGCCTAGTGGATAAAATAAAGCGAGGCGTGATTCATTATAATGAGGAGTGTGAGCTTGACAACCTGGCTCATCTTACCAGAGACGGTGGATGTCATTAGGAGAATTCAATGGGCAAGAAGCGGTAATTGGATCTGTTTATTTTACATCAAAGATGTGAGAGGAATACNGCTGAACTAATCGCCGACAGGGTTACTTNTAAAGAGCTTTCGATAAACNGATAATTTTAGAGCGAGTGAAATAGATANATAGAAGGGAAAANGTTGATGGTTCGCATTATTTTTTTAACGTCGCTAGTGATGTTACTTTGGTCAATCTGTTATCCATTAATAGTATTAACTATCCCTTACGCCCCTTTGATGCAAACAGCTTTTTTGCGAGCTCTGCTCGGAGGACTATTTTTGCTGCTATGTGCCCTTGTTTTGCGGCGGCCCTTCCCCAAATCATTCCATACTTGGATGGTCATCTCGGTTATTGGTTTTACGGCGACTACGATTGGGTTTTGGGGGATGTTTTACGCGGGCAGCCTGATCTCTCCAGGATTGGCAACGGTGCTAACAAATACTCAGCCGCTTATTGCCAGTCTATTGGCTGTCGTTATTCTCAAAGAAGTCATCCATCGATTTGTTCTTATCGGTATTCTATTGGGGTTTGCCGGTATCGCCATTGTTGGGCTCAACGGTGCATTAGATAATAATGCGGATACTGTTTATGGCGTTATCTACATCGTTTGTGCGGCCCTAGGTATTGCCATTAGTAATGTCTTATTAAAAAAGAATTCTAATCAAATAGACATTTTCTATGCCATGAGTGGGCAGCTGATTATCGGATCGCTTCCACTAATGATACTAGTGCCTACTATAAAAATAGTCCCCGCGTTGAGCTGGGACCTAACTTACTTCGCTATTCTTATGATGCTCGCGATCCCAGGAACAGCGCTTCCCTTTTTAATCTGGTTTTGGTTAATGGATAAAGCTCCTCTTAATCAGCTTAATATATTCAGTTTTTTAACCCCTATATTTGGTTTGGTAATTGGCGGGGTTTATTTTGAGGAGTCATTATCGCCTTGGCAATGGATGGGAGTCGTCACTGTAATTGTCGGTGTTGTGATATCAGTTTTACCTAAACCAAGCGCGCCCAAAAAATAATTCAAGTCACGCCGGTCAAAAGAAGAAAAATTAGCTTTTATCGCTAGTTTGGTTTACCTCGAATAATTAAAACTTTTGGCTACATTTTTAACGTGAAACGTTATTTTAATGATGCCCAGCAGATCCCTTTTCACGCGCGGTTAAAATCTGATATTGATCAGGCGTTAACTTCGGTAAGCGTTTAAGAAACGCCACCATATTCCAAATACGCTCATCATCATGGCCAGGTGCCCAAGACGGCATGCCTGATGCTTTAATGCCGTGTTTGATAATCCAAAAGCGGCGCTTATCGGCATCTTCTTCATTGTCACTATGAGGATGTTCAGCGTGACTCAAGGCTAAGTTAGGCGGTGCAGGGTATAAGCCTAAAGTGAAGTCGCTGGATGTTTTCCCCGGTTTAAGATGGCAGCTTGAACACATATCATTGTAATCAGCCCCACCTGCCAATAAACGATCAGAGGTTTCAATGTCTTCTGGTACGATGAGGTCACTGGCGGCGCGGGCAATCGATTGTTCTCTTAACGTTTCTAATGCCCAAGTAGTCGCTTGGAAGTGTGGCGTATCGGCCCCCATAGGGTACAAACCAGAATAGAGAAATGCGACTGCGCCAAATACCATAATGCTGATAAAAATGGCTACGCGTTTAATGTAGGTGGTTGTACTCGTAATAGACATGTTATTTCCTTTATTTAAAACCAAAACCGTAAGCCTGCAACATATTCTGTATCTTCAACAGAGCCGCCAGCGCTTCGCATAAGATCGGCGGTATCGCCAAAACTGCGAGCCCATTCCACACCCACATAAGGGGCAAATTGACGATTTATTTCATAACGTAGACGCATACCTAATTTACCGCTCGATAAGCCTGAGCCGATGCCATTGTCTAAATCTTCTTTGCCATAAGCGGTAAGTTCGGCGCTAGACTGCAAAATTATTCGTTGGGTAAAGAGTAATTCATATTCTGCTTGCAAAGCTAAGGCTGTTCTAGCGTCTTCTCCTAAATAGACGCTAGCGTCTACTTCGAACCAGTAAGGCGCTAAACCTTGCACACTGGCGGCTAGCCATTGCCTGTCGGTACCCGCTTCATTTCGATCTAAACGGACACCTAACTGGGCATCGAAATAACCGGAAAAAGCTTGGCTGTATAAAACATCGGTTTGCATTTCTTCAAGGCTGCCATCGGCAATATCGCCTTCTGCTTTAATTACTAAGCGATTGAAGGTTGTGCCATACCAAGCTTGTAAATCAAATACTGTGCTTTCAGTATCAGGATTGTATTCGAGCCTATCTCCTAACACTGCCCAGAAAGCATGCTCATCGGCTAACTTTAATTGGCGCGGACCTGATTGCGCATAGGGGCCTGCCGTTAGCGTGTAACCATTGGAATAAGCGTGAGGGTCGCGTGCGTCTTTAGGGGCGTCACCGCCTTGAGGCTGCATCTTACTATTCATTGAGCCATGATCCATCCCGGCCATGTTCGAATGATCCATTGCTTTGGGTGTATTTTGCATCGCGGCCATGTCATGACCTGAGTGCATGTCGCTTTCTTGTGCGAGTACTGCAGAGCTGCTAGCCAGACCTGCAAGGGTCAGCGCATGTGCGAGTAATCTTCTCTTAGTTAGAATACGTTGAATTTTTTTCATGATACAACTACCTCACGGAACATACCCGCATCCATATGGAACAATAAATGACAATGCCATGCCCAGCGTCCTAAATCGTGGGGGGTGGTTAAAAAGCTAATACGCTGCGAGGGCTGTACCTGAATAGTATGGCGGCGCACCGTTAATGTGCCATCATCGCTTTCTAAATCACTCCACATGCCATGCAAATGCATAGGGTGAGTCATCATAGTGTCGTTTTGCAAAATAACCCTAATGCGCTCTCCTTGTTTCATTGCCACAGGGGTGCTTTCACCAAATTCTAAACCATCAAAAGACCAGCTATAGCGCTCCATATTACCNGTAAGNTGCAGTTCGATTTCTCGTGTTGGTATACGTTGGTCATCTAAGATGCCATCNCGTGAATGCAAGTCAGCCAGGGTCAGTACTCGACGGCCGTTATTACGTAAGCCAATACCTGGATCGTCTAGGTTAGTGCGTGGCATATCGACGCGCATATCCACCGACGGACCGTATTCTGTTTTTGCGTGATTCACTTTTTGTGACGGTATGGCTAAGGGATTATGGGTGTTTGGATTCATTTGATGCTGACTGTGATCCATAGCCATGGTGCTATGGTCCATTCCTCCTTTACTCATATCCATGGTGCTATGGTCCATTTCTCCTTTACTCATATCCATAGAGCCATGATCCATCTTACCCATCATGTCTTTCATGGCTAGCCATTCTACGGGGTCAAGTTTCGGTACTGGCGCGGTTAAACCCGCCGCTATCGATAAGGTGCCCCGAGCATAACCGGTGCGATCCATACTTTGCGCAAACAGGGTATACGCTTGTTGTTTTGGTTCAACGATAACATCGTAGGTTTCACCCGGTCCAAAGCGAAACTCATCAACGGTTACCGGTTTTACATTCTGGCCATCGGCCTGTACCACACTCATTTTTAAACCGGGAATGCGCACATCATAAAAGGTATTACTGGATCCATTGATATAGCGTAAGCGTACTCGCTCACCGTGCTTAAATACGCCAGCCCAATTTCCCGCAGGGGTAGTGCCGTTCATTAAATACGTAATGGCCGAGGAGGATAGGTCGGCAAGGTCTGTGGGGCTCATGCGCATACTATTCCACATTTGGCGCTTATCGAGCGCGGCGCTAAAGCCGAGTGTAGACACATCTTTGAAAAAGTCACTGACGGTCGGTTGGCTGAAATTATAAAAATCACCTTGTGCTTTCAGCTTGCCAAATACCGCCATGGGGTCTTCATCCGTCCAGTCTGATAGCAGCACGACATGGTCTCGATCTGCAGTCACGGTGTCTTTGATGCGGGGCTCAATAATTAATGCGCCATACATGCCGGTCATTTCTTGAAAGCCACTGTGGGAGTGATACCAATAGGTGCCGCTTTGCTGCAACTTAAATTGGTAGGTGAAGGTTTCTCCAGGTGCAATGCCTTTGAAACTAATACCAGGCACCCCGTCCATTTGGTAAGGCAAAATAATGCCGTGCCAATGGATTGAAGTGGGCACCGATAAGCGATTCGTCACCTTAATTGTGACGTCATCACCTTCACGTAAGCGCAGGGTAGGGGCGGGTATCGAGCCATTAATGGTTGTGGCTAAGCGAGCACCACCGGTAAAATTTACCGGCAACTGGGCAATTTCAAGTTCGATAACGTCACCGCTTAACTCTGGCGCCGTACCCAGTTGAGTCCGCTGTTTCTGCTCGTTCGCATGGAGTAGGCTGGGTGCAGATGCGATAACCCCGCCTGCTGCTAAGCCTTGCACGAAGTGACGGCGAGATAGCATCCTTGGATGCGTGATCTCTGGTTCTGACTGCTTCATGTTAAACCCTCTGNTATTATGAGCNATGCTCACTACTATCTATTAATTTATACAAAGACTAGACCATTACTTCTGACGCAGGCATGACTTTAANATGACAAATTTGTAATGTNNNGGTCATCTTCTTGTGCGNTCAATACCTTAAAATAATTGAGTAAGTAGTTCGTGCTCTCATNATNGAGCTTAAAAGCTATTTCAGTNGGTTTATGGGTATTAAGGTGTAGTGGATTATGGATGTTTCTAATAGCAGACCAAAACAACTTATTGAAGACGCAATGAAGGCGTTAGGCATTTCTATCGATATGAATACCGAGATTTCAATCATCAAAGAAATATTCATAGAGATGAAAATTGATGATTTTGAAACTAGCTACATCCCGATGAAAAACTTTATCAATAGTGCATTGTTAAAACCTCAAAATCTAGCGCCATTATTTTCACAAATACAGTGGGGTTTGGAGTATAAAAACCCAGCAGTGGTTGATTTTATTGAAGTCGCATTAGAAAAGAATTGGCTGCATCCTTCCCCCTGTATTATAAAAACAGTTCATGTAATTTACATTCTTGAAGCCTTAACGGTGGCTATGTGTAATAACAATGATTTTTTTGTAGAATATGTTGAGCACATCCGTTTAAAAGAAAAAGAGCTTGGGATAGATGGCAATCATGTATTGACGTCCTTTATAAATACTTTCCCTGCGTCCCTTAATTTCTTTGGCACGGCCAAGGCTGTCTCTCTCGACATGGCAATGGTGTATTTTCGTATTAAGCGAGAGCTGGGGGAGTTGCCTGTCAATAATGAGAATATTGACCAGCTCTATCGCATGAAAAAAATATCCTTTTTAGAGCATAAACTCCTGCTGCCTATTTGTAATGAAAATAATCAGTGCGTTTGTAATGACTGGTTGAGAATTAATATATATGAAGCTGGCATTACAGAATTCAAACATGGTTTTAGTGATAATGCGCTGGCTGCTCATGTTCTATCTGAAGATATTCTAAAAAAATGTCACCGGGAAAGCTTCGAATTAACCTCTGTTTTTCCGTTGGGTGAGCGCAGTGAGTCGTATACTTCGCTAAGCGGAGAAGGTGCTTATTTTCCTGTGGTTGCACTTGATGAGGAGTGGGTAAGTTTATATCGCACATGGAATATGGCATTTATTTTGGGCGAGTTAAATAATTTACACTACTTATTTCCTAAGCTTTTAATTCCATCGGTACTTTGTTGCAAGGATGAAAATTTTCTTGGCGTCAGAATCGTATCTTTATGGCTTTCGATTAATAGTGCCTTGATGCTTAACTTTAACCAATCTGAAAAAGTAATGGGCCCTAAGGATAGAGCTGATATGGCGTTTGCATGGGGGGAAATAAACAAGAAATATGCAGAAAAACTATACTCTTCAAGTGTCAGTTCAGATTCCGATGTGTTATCTGAAAGTTTTAAAAGTCGCTTCTCTCATCCATATAGAAACTTATTTTCTCAGATTTTTAGATTTGTCAGTCGTTAAATATTTAAATGCATGATTTAAATCATGGCGGGGAGCAAGTAGTGCCATTGTCCATGTTGAATTACTGTTCGTTTTTTCATACTCTTAAATTTAAAGTAGGTGGTTAGTCGATTGTTTAAATATTTCAAAAAAATAATAGTATTGCTTATGCTGACGACCTTTTTGGTCCAGTCAGCTATGGCTACTGTTATGCTTGGAGATATGCCTATGAGTCAACCATTTACCATGCCGATTTCTACTGATTGTCACGGTATGAGTCACGAAACTAACATTGATTTAGTAAACGACTTAGCGGATTGCTGCCAGTTGGATTGTAACTGTGCTGTGGCTCACTGCGGTGCAGCACTGTTATTTGATAATAACTATACTTCTGACATTGCGTCATTTCTATTTATCGATCTCGCTACAATCACTTCTTTACCTGCGCCTTATTTACCAACGCCTTATCGACCACCAATAGCTCGCTAATACAGGATGAATCTGTCTGTTTTATAGATGAGTTTCAATCTGATGATATTTAGCGGGAAAATACTACGCCCATTACAAATAATTTTTTATCTGTTAATTCAGGTTTATAACGCTACATTAAGTTCGCTATTATAATTTTGCGGCTGTGGCATCGTGAGGAAATATGTCTTTTAAATCGGTATCAAGTCTGTTGCTATTAAGTGTTTTATTCTCTGTTCTTAGTGCCTGTTCAAGGCCTAATACTGATAGCCAAATTGGCAGTAGTCATCAAGAGGCTGCTATTCTTGAGGTATATAAACACCCCGACTGTGGTTGTTGTGGCAAGTGGATAGATCATTTAAATTCAAGTGGGCTAACAACAGGAATTCATAATAGCCATAGTTTAGCTGAGTTTAAACAGGAGAAAGGCATTGCTCCTAAATACAGATCCTGCCATACGGCGGTGTCCAAAGATGGATATGTATTTGAAGGTCATATCCCTGCAAAATTTATTCAACAATTTCTTAACGAAAAACCTGAAGGGGCAATAGGTCTCTCCGTTCCCGGCATGCCGCTGGGCAGCCCTGGAATGGAAGTTGGTAATAAGTTTTCACCTTACCAAGTTTTGCAATTGAATATCGATGGCAGCAGTAGTATTTATGCTTCAATTAATAATGCACAGGAGCAGTACTAGTGTCTAAATTTATGCTACCAAGGTCGGTTGAATTAAAGCCCCTGCTGGCTTCGCTTATATTAGTAACAGGCTCATCCATTAGTATTGCTCAGTCGCAGGTTTTAACCTTGAGTAATACGGTCAAAATGGCGCAGGAAAATGACC
>PAOL01000030.1 GCA_002708475.1 Oleispira sp.
CGACCTATCTGGCGAAAGCGTCGGGTGATTCGATGCAAGGCGTGGGTATTTTTGATCAAGACTTGTTGGTTATTGACCGTTCGTTAACGCCACGAAGTGGCAGTGTCGTGGTGGCGGCAGTAGATGGTGAGTTGTGCTGTAAGCAGATTGATGTAGAGGGTAAGCGCCTACTATCAGCGAATAAGCACTATGCGCCTATTTTGATTTCAGATGAGCAAGATGTGGTGATTGAAGGTGTGGTGAAAGCATCAATTCGTTATCACTGGGTGGGCTGATGTTTGCGCTGGTGGATTGTAATAGCTGTTATGCCAGCTGCGAGCAGATTTTCCGCCCTGAGTTGCGGGGAAAGCCCGTGGTGGTGCTTTCGAATAATGATGGTTTTATTGTGGCGCGTTCGAAAGAAGCTAAGTTATTAGGCTTGGGCGACTTACAGCCGTTCTTTAAAGTTGAGCACATTTTAAAGCAACACAAGGTTGCTATTTTTAGTAGTAACTATCCGCTTTATGGTGATATTAGCCATCGTGTTATGTCGACGCTTAAAGTATTTTCTCCCGAAGTTGAGGTGTATTCTATTGATGAGATGTTTTTGAGTCTTGATGGAATGCCGTGGGATTTAAAAGAGTACGGCCAGCAGATTAAGCATAAGCTTTGGCAAGATATTAGAATGCCTGTGTGTGTGGGGGTTGGCCCGAGTAAAACGCTGAGTAAGTTGGCCAATCGTGCTGCGAAAACAATTGCTAAGTGCAACGGAGTTTGCGTTTTAGATGAGCCCCATAAGTGGCAATGGTTGCAAAAGCGGATGCCTGTAACCAAGGTATGGGGAGTGGGCAGTCGTTTGGCTAAGCGATTAGAGCGTTACAATATTCATTCGGTTTACGATCTTGCAAAAGCCGATGCAAAAACATTACGTCGTGATGTGAGTGTGAATTTAGAGCGCACGATTAACGAGCTTAATGGCATTGCGTGTTATCCGCTTGAAGAACAACCTCCCGCTAAAAAACAGATTTATTGTACGCGTTCGTTTGGCAATAAATTAACTGAATTACAACCCATTAAACAAGCCGTGGCTGTATATGCAAGTCGTGCAGCAGAGAAGTTAAGAGCTCAAAATTCTTTGGTGCAATCGATTCAAGTATTTTTAAATACCTCGCCGTTTGAATCCGGTTATGTCAATCGCAGTGTGGTATGCCAAACCCCGTTTCCGACTAACGATAGCCGTGAAATCGTAGCGGTGGCGTTGCAAGGGTTGGAGTCTATATATCGCCCAGGATATCGGTATTTAAAAGCCGGTGTGGGTTTGTTAGATGTGTGCGATCGTGCGTTTAATCAGTTTGATTTGTTTCATTCAGGGCAGACGGTTCGGTCTGAGAAAATGATGCAAGTGCTAGATAAAACAAATTTGGTACACGGTCGTAATACGCTGTTTTTAGGATCGGAGGGTGTGGTGAAAAAATGGGCGATGCGTCAGCAGTATAAATCACCTTCTTATACGACAAAATGGACGGATATTCCGGTGGTGCTGATGGGATGAATATCTAAATATATACTGACGCGTAGTGAAATTTTCTTTAGGATCTTATCATCGTAATAAATATTATTGAGCGCTTATGCAAAAGTTACTNTTTTCTNTTGTTGTGGCTCTTTGGCTGGTGGGCTGTAGCTCTGTTCCTGTGAGTGCGCCTGTTGTGCAGGTTTCGGCTGATGCTGTTGATATGGGGAATCATGCCGAGGTAAGAACTCAGCTGTTGGAACAGTTGGAAGAATGGCAGGGCGTTCCATATCGTTATGGGGGGTTATCGAAGCAGGGCGTTGATTGTTCGGGGTTTATTTATTTAACGTTTGCGGAAGAATTTGGCATTCGTTTACCTCGNACAACTCAATCACAAGTCTTAAAGGGTGCTGTGGTTGATCAGTCTGACTTGTTGCCTGGTGATTTGATCTTTTTTCAAACCGGATATGATCAGCGCCATATNGGTATTTATGTGGGNAAGAANCAGTTTATTCATACATCCAGTTCGCGTGGGGTAATGNTGTCTCGTTTAGATAACCCTTATTGGCAGAGTGCGTATTGGCATTCAAGGCGGGTCGCGCTATAGCGTAACCCAGCCTCTTAGTAGGTTGTGATATAAGCCACTTAAGCGTCGCACTTCATTATCATCACTGCCGCGTTCTTGGGTGAGAACTTGAATCGACTGGTCCAGTTCAAATAGTTGTTCGCGTTGAACAGGGTTCGCCACCATGCTTTGTATCCAAAAGAAGGCTGCCAGTCTTTTTCCAGATGTCACTGGCTTTACTTCATGAAGGCTGGTGGACGGATATAAAATCAAATCTCCGGCATTCATTTTAATTTCTTGTGCACCGTATTGCGTTTCAATACTTANTTCACCACCTTCGTAATCATCGGCATTATTCAAAAAGAGTGTGGCTGAAACATCGGTTCTCATGGATGAGCCGTTTGGTAATGTCATAATGCTGTTATCGACATGTAGCCCATAATGGCCGCCNTTTTGATAACAATTAAATCGAGGTGGGAAAACTGATTTAGGTAAAGACGCTGATACAAACAACGGATGCTNTTGTACCGCATCCGCAATCACTTGGCTAAGGTGTTGGGCAGTTTCAGATGTTTCGTTTAGTTGTAAATTAGATTTTACAGTAGCCGCTAAACTGCCCGCGGTACGTTTTCCGTCTAACCATTCTTCTTTTTCAATTACTTGGCGTAAACGTGAAGCGTCTTCAGCAGAGATAATATTTTCAATAGGCAGTAACATTTTATTATCCTAGTGATTCGTCGTTTCTAAAAATAGAACGTTGGTTGATATCTTTAATGGTTGGGCAGCCAGCAAGTGCCATGGTTATTTCTAGTTCATCTCGTAACAGCTTTAACATATGCGCAACTCCAAGTGCACCTGCGGTAGCTAATGCCCAAAGTTGTGGGCGGCCAACTAATACTGCATTAGCACCTAGTGCAATGGCTTTAAATACATCGCTGCCACGTCTGATGCCGCTGTCTAGTAACAAGGTAAAGTCAGCGCCTACGGCTTTACGGATAGCAGGTAGCATATCAATAGATGCCGGTAGGGTATCTAATGTTCGGCCGCCGTGATTAGAAATNATAATACCGTCAAAACCAATATTTTTAATTGCGATGGCATCGTCTGGGTGGCTAATACCTTTAGCAATAAGAGGTAAATTGGTTTGTTGTCGCAACCACTTTAGNTCATCTAAGGTAGGCGTGTCGTTCATAAAGCCATTTAGTATTACGCTATCACCTTTATTAAGGGGTTTAGCAGGGGAGGTAGGTAGGTTTTTTAAATTGATGTTTATGTTATTGGGTAGTGTAAATCCAGCTCGTTGTGCGCGATTTCTTAAGCCGTTTACGCCAGCGTCTAATGTTATAACAATAGCGCTGTATCCAGAATTTATTGCTCGTTGAATGAGCGCTAAATTCGCTTCTTTATTGGGCTGCCAATAAAGTTGAAACCATTTTTTATCTGTATGGTTTGCAATATCTTCAATTTTTTTACTGGCCAATGTGCTAACCACCATGGGCATATCTAGAGCGTGAGCGGCTTGCGCAGTCGCCATTTCACCATCGTCATGGACTAAAGATTGGTGTGCCACAGGGGCTAATAATATAGGTGAAGACAGTTCTTGTTTTTTGTCGCCTGAAAACAAATTACTGCGAATTTGGGCGTGAGAAAAATCACTTAAAACACGATTGTATATTGAAATTCGTTTAAAACTTGATGTGTTTTTATTCAAGGTAATATCATCGGCTACACCGCCGTTGATATATTCTAATGTTGGCAAGGGTAAAATCTTATTGGTATAACTTAAGTAATCATCAACACACACAATGTCTGTGGGAATACTGTTCATTGTTTGCTGGTGGGTTGTCATTTTTAAATGTCAGCCTTTAAAAAAGTAAAAGTACTGAGCGAACTCGCTCAGTACCTTTATGTTATACATTTAATGATTAGAAATCATATGCAACAGTTAGTTGTGCATTGCGTGCATCACCAATATACGCAAAACCACCACTACGGTAAGCCGTTAGGTAGTAGTCTTTATCAGTAAGGTTAGCAATGTTTATACGAGCATTTAACTGCTCGTTAAACTTATAGCTCGCGAACGCATCAAATACGGCGTAATCCGGTACACTACGGTCTTCATTTGCTGCACTATCAGGCTGGCCAACATACACTTCGCTTGAGTAATTCATCGCTGNACCGAAGCTGAATTGATCATTCCACTGGTAGCGAACTTGTGCAAAAGCAGACTNGTCAGCGAAGTTAGCAAGAATGCCACCAACGTCTTCTTCGTCGTAGGCTTCTAAGATCTCTGATTCCATTACAGATAGGCCAACTTGTGTGCTTATCTTGTTAGTGATGTTACCCACTAATGAAAGCTCTACACCTTGAACACGGTTTTTACCTGTGTTGTAAGTACCGTCTGTCTCGTAGTCAGTCCCTTCCATTACGTCATCTTTTGTAATTTGGAAGATTGCGGCTGTGGCAAGAAGTTTGTTGTTAAGCAGGTTCCACTTAGTACCTAGCTCAATGTTTTCAACGGTTTCAGGTTTAGCTTGGTCAACGTTTTCGGATGATGAACAAATACCGCCGTAACCACAACCAGTCACATCAGATTCGCCGCCATTAATGTTAGCCGCGGTGCTATAGGTTAGGTATACGTTAGCATTTTCAGCCACTTTAAACGTAGCGCCAAGGTGGCCGTTCCAAAGTACGTCATCGTATTCGTAAACTGTTTNCACACCATTACTTGTCAGTGTGTTTTCGTATTCAAAAGCATCAGCACGCACGCCAGCAAATACAGTTAACGCATCGGTTACTTCAACCGTGTCCATTGCATACAGAGATATTGTTTGTATCTTGTAGTTTGAATCTTCATCACCCTTGCTAATATCACGATCCATAATAGAATTTAGATCTGAGTAGAAGTTNCCATCGGTATCTGAAATACAGTATGAGTCAGAGGCGCCTCTTCGATTGGAGTAAGTAGTACAGTTAGTGTCTGCTAAGGTATCGTTGTCGTAAACACCATTCACAACATTGTAATTCGAGTATTCTCCACCCAATACAAACTGATTTTTCTTACCAAATAACTCCATATCTTTTAATAGGTTTAATTGGTTAGCAAAGTATTCAACTTCTTGCCAGCCTTGGTGAGTACTCAATGAGATTGCAGTCGCATCGGTTGCACCATTGGCTGATGGGTCAGTTGCATCCAGTGTATTTAAACGAGCACCTGTTACTACGTAGCCATTGTTGGTTGTACCATAACGAGTTGAGTTTTCTAAGCGTGTATTGCTATCAATTTCGAACAAGGCACGCAGCGTAACGGTATTTACATCAGACTTTAAAAAATCTTCATCTTGAGCATAAGAAGGAATATCATCATTTACGTCACCTGTGGTGCTGTCAATGTAAGACCCCAAATCGTTGCGATCAAAGGCCGATAAGTAATAATAATCAGCGACTAGCTTTAATTTATCAGTTGCTTTGTAGCTAGCTGATAACGCTGCACCGTTACGTTCAATATCATTTGGTCCGCGGTCAGGTACTTCTTTGTAGTTGTGCATCAAGTTGGCACGTACTGCTAGATCATCATTGATAATAGTGTTGCTATCCAAGCTGATACGGCGGTAGCTATCTGTGCCGATACCGGCTTCTACTTTATTGAAGTCGTATTCATCACTGGCTTGTTTTGTAATGCTGTTCACTGCACCACCACTAGAGCCACGACCAGCAAATGTAGAGCTTGGGCCTTTTGTGATTTCAACTTGTTCTACCGCGAAACTTTCACGAGTAGTCATACCAGGATCACGTAAACCATCAACAAACACGTCAGAACGCGCTTCGTGGCCACGGATTACATAGCGGTCACCAAATGCATTACCGTTTTCACCAGTACCCAGTGTGATACCTGGTTGTGCATCTAAGATCTCTTTAAGGTCGGAGCGACCCGATTCTTTGATTTGAGNTTGCGTTAATACCGTAATAGTTTGCGGTGTGTCTGCTAGATCTTTTACGTGACGGCTATCACCAGAAATTTTCGCTTTGTACGGTGCGCCNACTTCTGCGTATGGGTTTGTATCTGCGCTGCGTTCTTCAACTTGTAATGCGTCTAGTTCAATTACGTCTTCTGCATTGGCTGTTTGAATGGCACCCAGTAATAAGGTTGGTAGTCCAATTGATAATGCTGCGGTTGCAGGTACTAAGCGAGATTTTCTTAAGCTTAGGTTGTGTTTTTTGCGTGTTGTCATGTTAATCCTTGTAAGATGCATTTGTTATTAATTTAAAATCGATAGGTTTAACCAAGGTAATGCTTTCTTTTTTTGGAAAAAGATTATTCGGCATACTTGGCAAGGGAGAAGCTTCTACAATCATTTTTAGTGCCGCTTGATCCAANAGTGGAAATCCACTGCTGGTTTTTATGGCGTGATTAAGAACATTTCCTTGCCTATCAATTGTAAAAGTCAGTCGGACGGTCCCCTCCTGCTTTTCTTTTTTGGCGGTAGATGGGTAACGCTGGTACTTAGCTAGCCAACGATTAATTTCGTTAATATAGCTTTTTGCAGTGCCTTGCTTCCCTCCACTTTTTATTTGCTCGGCTTTTCCTGTACCTTTAACAGCGGCTACTGAAGTTGCTGCTGTTGGCGGTTTAGGAATTGGCTTCGCATTTTCTCTCTCTTCTTTTTTTCGTACTTGAACGCTGTTTTTATTCAGCGCAGTACTTTTTATTGGATTCTTTTTACTGGATATTAAGGCCTTATTTTCTAAGGGTTTTTCAACGATTTTTTTTACTGATTTTGGTTTGGTCTTTTCGGGTTTAGTATTTAATACCGATAATCGCTCTTGCACATTTGCATGAGAGCCTATTTGACCAAGGCCAATTTCAATACCGCCTTTGCCTTTTGCTTGTGCATCACCTGCTAGTTCTAAGGACTTCTCCGTAAATGCATATAAAACAGACCCGTGTATTAATAACGCGGCTGAAACCGCAATAGCAGCATAGGGTAGACTGACTTTATGATTAGATTGATATTCAGAAAAATAAGCCATTATTGCGTTTTTTCCTGTGTATAAAGTTTCACAGCTATTTTGTTTTGACTAGGCAAGGACTTTAATAAGCTATCTAATTGCTGTGCATTAGCACGACCATCTGCAAATAATGAAATGTGCGTGGTTTTAAGTTGGTCTAATTGTGGGGTGAGGTTTTCTATCTCAATTTTTGTTCCATTCAACCAAGTTTCGCCATTGTTAAACAGTTCGATGCGAGCACTGGTCTGTTTATTTTCTTGAGTGTTAGGTTTTGCCATTACTTGGGTACTTGGCAATTCAATGTCTTGATTAGGCTGGTTTTTGATTTGGCCTGCTACCAGAAAAAATATCAGTAGTAAAAAAACAATATTGATTAATGGAATCATATTGTCATCTAATGATGGTCGTTTACGCTGCACGGTATCGATAGAAAAACCAGATTGATCTAGAGGGGGCATTATTTACCCCTTTGTTTAGGTTGTTTAATGGATTGACCAATTTGAAGGTTTTTAATCCCTAACTTTTTTAGTTGTTCATAATGAGTAACTAAGCGGCTAATAGGCACATCATTAACGGCACTGATTATTACTGGGTCCTTATCATTTTTAAGATTAAGTTTTGCTTGAATCTGGCTCAGTTTGATTGGGCGTTGCAAGGTATCCGTCAGTAAGCCCATCTCATTCTTATAAATAATTACAACGGGTGGCGCAGCTAGCTCAGCTTGGCTGTGTTCGCTGGGCGTTAGTAAATCAAGAGTCTGCCATTGATTAAAACTAGATGTGAGCATGAAAAACATTAATAAAATAAATACCACATCGATTAATGCCGTTAAGCTAATCGGTTTAGCTCGGCGTAGAGGTGGTGTAATGTCAAACGTGATGCTCATGATGCAGAAAGTTGCTCAACAGATGGCAGTTTAGAATTAGTTGGGGATGCAAAGTAAGTGAATACTTGCCCTAAATCATTTTGTAGTTGATGAGTTTTTTGTTCCGCACGGCGTTCAAAAACGCTATGAATCAGTGAAACAGGAATGGCCACGCCTAAGCCAACAGCGGTTGTTAATAGCGCCTGCCAAATGCCACCCGATAATACTGCAGGATCAACTTGTGACCCGGCTGCTTCCATGGCTTTAAATGCTTCAATCATTCCCAGTACTGTACCAAACAAACCTAGAAGTGGGGCCAGTGTGGCAATGACTTCTAGAGGGCGTAAATAAAAATAAAAACTTTGAGTTAAAGAACGAGCTTGGCGCGCTATTTCTGAATGAGCGTCTTGAATAGACAGAGTGTTCTGCTGAAGCAAATCCACTGAGCGACCCAATAGCTGGCTATAAGAACTTCTTTGACCTTGCGCTAGCAGAATCAGTTGCTTTGGCTCGTTTCGCTGAAGGCATTTAATTAATTGGGCAGGAGAACCATTCTTGGCAGGCAGTTGTAATATTATTTGAATAAACTTCAGCAAAATCATTGCTGTTGCCACCAAAGAAAAGCCCAGTAATATCGCGACGACAGGGCCACCAATTGAATCGATAAAAGCGTACATAGTTACTACCTGATATTTTTTGTGAATCTTAATGAAAATAATAATGATTATCAACAACAAAGTGTAAAAAGTGTAAAAGTGCTACACATCTCATAAATTATAATGATAATGATACGCAAATAGGAATCAATATCAATTAGGGGCGTTATGAATCACTTTAAATTACTTACTTTGGCCATTGCAACAGCATTAGGTACTCAGGCTGCTTTGGCAGATGAAGCTTTGCAGAATTCAGCGAAAGAAAATGCAGTTCCAGAAAAGTCAGAAGCAATTGCTTTGGATATGGTTTCTGTTGTTGGGCAGGCCACGAGTGGTGTTGACAGCGTGGTAACTCAAGAGATGCTTGAGAACGCTCAAGCAGGGGATCTTAATGATATTTTCGCTTTAAACCCAGAAGTTAGTGCGGGTGGACCAGTGGCCCTTGGTCAAAAAATTTATGTACGTAATATTGGTGAAGATTTAGTCAATGTTACTGTAGACGGCGCCTCTCAAGCTGGCGGTGTTTTCCATCACGCAGGTCGCGTTGTTATTGAACCAGATTTATTGAAGCAAGTAGAAGTCGAAGCGGGTGCTGGTAGCGCCACTGCAGGTTTGGGTGCATTGGGCGGTACTGTACGTTTTGTAACTAAAGATCCTGAAGATTTATTGCGTGCAAACGAAACCGTAGGTGCAACACTTAAATCTACCTATTACAGCAATGGCGAAAGTTTTAAACACAGTGCAACGGTTTATGCTGGTGATGAACAAGGAAAATTTGGTGCTTTAGCTAATATCGTAAGTGCTGATTTGAATAATCGCAAAGATGGCGGTGGTGATGAGATAGAAGGATCTGAGTCTGAAAACTTGGTTGGTTTTGTAAAACTTGTAGCGAACATTAATGATGAGCAAAAATTATCTTTAAGCTATGAATCGCTTAACCAAGAAGGCGACATTCTTTATCGCCCCGAATATGTTCCTCATTTTAGAAATATCATTACGGCAACGGAAGCAAATCGTGAAACGATTATTGCAAATTATAATTTAAATACAGCGAGTGAATTGGTAAACCTTTCGGTTAATGCTTATCACACACAAGTTGAGCAATTACGACAAGGTCAGTATCTTGCCATTGGTGATGTACATGATGGTTCTGTTGAAACTACTGGTTTGACGATTGAAAACATCAGTACACTTGGAAGCAATAAGCTAATTTATGGTGTGAATTATCGAGAAGATACATCAAAGTTAGAATCATATACTGATTATAATTCTGCAACTGGATTTTATGAAACTCCAACTTCTACAGATGAATCTGGTGAAGTAATGGGTCTTTATGTTCAAGATGTTATTAGTGTTAATGATCAGTTAACGGTTACTGCAGGTCTGCGTTACGATGATTATTCATTAAAGGATGTGAATGGCCAGAAGATTACAGATTCAGGTATTGCCCCTAACTTAAGTGCGAACTATGCAATCACACCTGAGTTAAGTATCAGTGGTGGTTATGCTGAAGCAATTCGTGGTGCGACGGTAAGAGATTCATATACCGTATATGAAGGTTCTAATACAAATGATCCTGATCTTAAAGCAGAGCGCTCTAAAAATACTGAAATAGCAATAGAATATAATGTGGGTTCTGTATCTCTGGCAGGTGGTGCTTATCAAGCTATTATTGATGATGCTATTGGTTATGAAGGTCAATATCGTTGGAGCACTGAGTGGGTAAATACAGACGACATTGAAACAAATGGTTATTACCTAAAAGCAGGTTATGAGAAGAATGCTCTTAGTGTTAATTCCAGTTTTCATAGCGCAAAAACAGAACAGGATGGTGTAACCGCAGAACGTTATATTAGTGCAGGTACTGCAACGTCAGTTGGTGATACATTCTTGATGGATGTTAACTATCAAATTGATTCGGCGTGGTTAATCGGTTGGACTGGCCAGGTTGTTAGTCCTATTGCTTCCACTTCTTATGACCTAGTTTATGTTTCTGGTGGTGTTGAATATCCTGAAACTATTACAACGAAAAAAGAGGGTTATTCAACTCATGATGTTTATGCGCGCTGGTCTCCAATGGCTGACGATACTGTTGTCTTAAACCTAACGGTTAAGAATGTATTTGATGAGGATTACATTAATCATTCTTCACCTGCTGACTTTACCGCGAATGCAGGGTATGAATTAATTTCTGGTCAGGCAGACCCAGGTCGTGATGTTCGTTTAAGTGCAGCCTTTAAGTTTTAAATATAACTTAGTTTGTGTTTAGTGATTGTAAACTCCTGCAGAAATTTTCTGCAGGAGTTTTTCTGTATCTGTAGGTTTTAAAATTATGCATAAAATTTTAGTAATAGAAGATGATCAAACTGTTAATGAATTGCTTTCAGGAAATTTAGAAGGTTTAGGTTATAAAGTCGATACAGCTTTTGATGGTGAACAGGGCCTAGACTTGGCGTTACTAAACAATTATCAACTGATTTTATTGGATGTAATGATTCCAAAACTCGATGGTTTTCAAGTATTGAAATCTTTACGCGATAAGAAACAAACACCAGTGATATTTCTTACGGCAAAGGGAGGTGAGCAAGATAGGATTATCGGCTTTAAAACAGGTGCTGATGATTACTTAATAAAACCCTTTAATATGTCCGAGCTGGAATTACGAATTCAAGCGATATTACGACGCACGCAAAAACTAAATGAATTTCCAGAGGTCAGTACGTTAGGCGGAAAGGTAAATGTAGTGAGTAGCAAGTATATTCGTTTAAATAAAGCAGAAGGTGATGTTGTTATTCATGAGCAGCCAGTTTTGTTTACGCCTATTGAATTTGATCTTTTGTATGCTCTTATTGAAGAAAGTGGCGAAGTACTTACCAAAGCACATTTGTATCAAAGTGTATTGCTACGAGAGTTTAGTCGATATGATCGAACGCTTGATATGCATATTAGTAAAATTAGAAAAAAAATAACGACAGCGGGCATCGCTGTTAATACGATTAAAACCGTACGTGGACAAGGATATTGTTTTGAATCGTAAAATTATTTTTAAACCTTTATTAAGCCCTGTACGAATGAGCTATTGATGATTAAGTTAAGTTTATTTCATAAATTATATTTGTTGATGGCAGTCTCTGGAGTTTTGTTAATTTGGGCTGTGATGATAGTGAGCGACTATACCGAAACTAGTCTAAGTACTATCTCTGTCGAAAATCAAGAGAGTTTACAAGAATATGCGATGCAGGCTTCTCATATAATAAAGGGGCGCGATAAAACTATCAGTATTAGTGACTGGGTAGATAAAATAGGAAAGTCGGAGGATACCTGGTTGGCGGTTATTAAATCAGAATTTACTTGGTTGGCTGGTAGCTATGATGCAATTGTTTTATATGGAGAAATGGATATAACAACGGGCCGTGATATTAAATATCCTATTCATTTATATTACAGTCGAAATCCGGTGATGAAGCTTAAAATTCCAGATACTGAATACAATCTTCTTATTCAATTGCCACAGAGTATGAGACCTGGTGCTTATTGGAAATACCTTGATTATCTTATAAAAATTGGGCTTCCGATAATTCTGGTTACTCTACTTAGTTTTCTTATATATAGAAACATTATACTGCCATTAAAATCATTGGAGCGTGCAACTCATAGTATTAGTGATGGTGACTTCAATATTCAATTGGCGAATGATTTTGTTAACAGAAAAGATGATATGGGTGAATTAGCACGTAGCTTTAGTGTAATGGCAAAAAAAATAAATCTTTTAGTTGAGCGCCAGCGACAGCTTATTCAAGATATATCACATGAATTACGCACACCAATTACTAGAATTAAATTGATGCTTAATTCTAATTCTTCTAACCACTCTATTGATCGTGTG
>PAOL01000031.1 GCA_002708475.1 Oleispira sp.
GATGCTAAGACCGATTGCGTTTTCATNACTTTAAGATCNATNACNTCNTCNCCNACGTANCAAACTTCNTCTGGCTCTANAAATAGCNNNTCCATNANTNTGCTNANNTCAGCCCANTTGTCTTTGCAGCCNGGNTAGAANTGNGGAATNCCNANATCGTTNATGCGNTTNTGAAGNGGNGCGCTNTCTTTNGCNGANATNACGGCGGTNGTNATGTCNTAAGTATTGAGNAGTTTNATGCCNACGCCATCTTTNACNTTGAAGTGTTTTACTTCTTCGCCNTTNGCNCTGTAGCTNANNGTGCCNTCGGTTAATACNCCATCNACATCNAATACCACNAGTTTTATNTTGCGNGCTTTTTCTTTNATNGNATTNGGTAANTGAACCATNTNGACCTCNTAAACTTNGCTAAGTNCCTCATTGTAAAGCAATTTGTGNGCAGCTAAAAATATTAAAGCTGCTATAATGCTTGNTGTTCGNATTAAAAGGAGATTTATTATGATCGATGCANCNAATGATCGTAAATATGGTTACGCNGGTTTGATTCCTTTGGCCGTCGGTTTTGCAGGTGCNCTTTTTGCGGTATCTGGTTCAGTNCANGTTTTTCTGGANTATTCGCTTTTAGTTCTTAGTNTTCTTAACCGGTAGTTGTTGGGGTGCGCTTCGTACCAAGAAGAAAAANGCNGAAGATTGGCAGCTTGGTTTTACCATTGCNATCTTTTTATGGGGCTGGTTTGCTTCGTATTTGCCACANAATATTGCAGTTCTAATGCTGCTTGTTGGCTTTTGGATGTTGCGCTTTTTAGAGTCTGATAAGGTCTTTGGAAAGGTTTATACCGATGAGTATAAAGACATGCGCGCCAAGTTGACATGGGTCGTAAGTGCCTTGCATGTTTTGGTTTTTGTTTTAAGTAATTATACAGNCCAACTTAAATAGCATTTGATGTTGTAGGTCGGCCTTTAGGCCGACATNAACGCTAAATTCTTAATGTTCGCCCCTCGACCAATTGCTTAGACTGCTCCCAGCTCTGCTGAAATAAATCCTTCTGCCTCTTAACGCCTATTCGATAATCAAAATTGCAAAAAGCACTTCTGTAGTCGAATCTCATGTGCGCGTTATTATCAAAACAAATATGGTTCCCATAGTTCTGACTGTCAGCTTTCATTGAATGGCAGCGAACCAGTATTCTACTGCTCATGCGTTGCTGTAGCTGCATAAGAGGGTGTTCTGATAATCCTGGGATTTCTTGATTGATTAGTATGCGTACTTTTCTTTGCTGCGACTCCCGTATGAATTTACGCACGTTATCTAAGCAATTCGGATTATTAAAGACCGGGTGTGCAAGGTCTTTGATTTGTATTTCAATTTCCCTGCGAGCCTGTTGACTGGCGATTTGAAACCAAGCTGCTGCAGCTACTGGGTCTTCGCTATAGTGATTTTCTTGATCTTCACCCAGTACGAATGTGTTGCTGCTTGGGTTAGGGCGACTTAGTATCTTGCTCATTTTTAGGTGGGGGATATTGGCATCCCACATCATTTCTGAATCAAANCGATAGCCGTTTTTAAAGTAAAAAAAGTAGCTGTTAGCTTGCGNGTTAAGGCTGAGTCNTACCTTGTTGTGCTTTAGGAGGTATTGCTCGGCNGCTCGAATAAGACGATCTCCCCAGCCGTGTCCTCGATAATCTTTTAGTACTGCGACACGCCCCAAAATTTCATTTTTGGTGATGCGTGCGCAAGCAACAGGGTGATTACCTTCTTTACCAAGAATGTGGATGGCTTGTTTGTCTAGGCCATCCCACTCCAGGTTTTTCGGTACTTCCTGTTCTTCAATAAATACTTTTTCTCGGATAAGGCGCAGGCTTGATTCTGCGCTGTCCCATGAAACTATGCTGATTTCCATTTCGTCATTTTGTCCTATTCACCACTAAATAAATGACCGTCTTGCCATAAGTTTAGCAGTAGTTTTTCATTGTTTTTATTTANGCTGAACGTCTGTAATTCTTTGCCGCTATACTGACGNTGTTTGGTGAGGTATTGCGCCAATTCTAAGCTGCTTTCTTCAATGGGGTAAACCTTGCCACCAGCGTAGAANCTGTGTTTTCCTTGGCTACTATTGAATGCAAACCTAGAATGTAATTCTCGTTGTATATCAATAGCTTGTAGATCATACTTAAGGTCACTTATTTGGTACGACTCTTTGTTTTTCTGATCTTCATCTGACTGCTCTTGATCATACTTTGGTTCGGTCATTAGCTTGCCAATAGTATCNCTCAANAAGATTGGATCNGCCAAAGCTTTAACCATAAATTCTCGAACCTGCTGTAATGCAGCTTCGTTAATTTCGCCACAATTTTCTTGTAATGTTAAATCCGGGTCGCCATAGCGTTGGTCTTCGTTGCTGCTTGCGTCAATTTGATCCACTAAGCTGTGCATTAACTCGCTCTGGCTAGGTGCACGAAAACCAATACTGTAAGTCTGGCAGTTNCCNTGTGAAATGCCGTAGTGCGCTAAGCGTGGCGGCAGATAAAGCATGTCGCCAGGTTCTAATGTCCATCGACCTGTTTCTTCAAACTGAGAGAGTATGCGCAGCTTTGTTTCTTTTAAAAAGTCATCGTGTTCGCTGCACATCTGGCCGATACGCCATTCACGCTGACCTTCGGCCTGCAGCAAAAATACATCGTATTGGTCGTAGTGCGGACCAACGCTACCGCCGTCTGTGGCGAAGCTAATCATTAAATCGTCTATGCGCCAATTCGGAATAAAGTTGAAGTCTTGAAGTAAGTCTGCAGCTTCAGGAATCCATTGGTCTACACCTTGAATAAGCAGTGTCCATTTATCTTCTGGCAATGTACCGAAGGTTTCTTCTTCAAATGGGCCGCTGATTAGTTGCCAAGGAGAGTCTGGTCCGTTTTCCATGATGATGCGAGATTCAATCTCTTCTTCAAGGCTCATTCCAGCAAGTTCGTCAGCGGGAATTAATGGCTCAAAATTTGGATATGCTTGTCGAATGAGTAGTGGCTTCTTTTGCCAGTATTCTTTTAGGAATTGTTCTTTGCTGATGTTGCCAAGGATATTGATTGAGCTGTTTTGGGGAAGGTTCACTGAGGATTACCGTAAATGTAGGTCGTCCTTCAGGGCGACAAATGGAAATTGGTCTTTAGGCCAACGTTTGAATACCAACGCTTGTCGGGCTAAAGCCACGACCTACAATATAATTGTAGGTCGTCCTGTAGGTTGGTCTTTAGGCCAGCAAAATCTTAAACCGCTTTAGCTTGATCAGCTGCATTACCAACGTAAGATGCTGGAGTCATTGCTTTTAGTTCGGCAATTGCTTCAGCAGGCATGTCTAAAGTTTCGATGAACTCAGCCATAATCTCTTTAGTAATCGCTTTGCCACGAGTCACGGCTTTCAGCTTCTCGTATGGCTGCTCGATACCATAGCGACGCATTACGGTTTGTACTGGTTCAGCCAATACTTCCCATGCGTTATTAAGGTCTGCGCCGATGTTAGCTTCGTTTACTTGCAGCTTGCTAATTCCTTTCAGTACAGAATGGTAAGCAATTAAGCTATAGCCAAAACCAACACCCATGTTACGTAAAACAGTGGAGTCTGTAAGGTCACGCTGCCAGCGAGAGATTGGAAGCTTCTGAGCTAGGTGGCCCATAATGGCATTTGCCATGCCTAGGTTGCCTTCAGAATTTTCGAAGTCAATTGGGTTTACTTTGTGCGGCATAGTGGAAGAACCTACTTCGCCAGCAATAGTTTTCTGTTTGAAATAGCCATTTGAAATGTAAGCCCAAATATCGCGGTTGAAATCGATTAAGATTGTATTGAAACGTGCGATAGCATCAAACATTTCAGCGATGTAGTCGTGTGGCTCAATTTGAGTTGTGTATGGGTTGAATGCTAAGCCCAAAGACTCGATAAATACTTTAGCGTTTTCTGCCCAGTCAATTGCTGGATACGCAGATAGGTGTGCGTTGTAGTTACCAACTGCGCCATTGATCTTGCCAAGTAGAGGAACAGATTCTAGTTGAGTAATTTGACGCTCTAAACGTGCAACCACGTTAGCCATCTCTTTACCCAAGGTTGTTGGTGATGCTGTTTGGCCGTGGGTACGCGAAAGCATTGGCAATTCAGCGTAGTCGTGTGCAAGGCCGCGAATAGCGTCTGCAATTTTACGCATGTATGGTAATGCTACATCTTCACGGCCAGCTTTTAGCATCAGTGCGTGAGATAGGTTGTTGATGTCTTCTGAAGTACAAGCGAAGTGCACAAATTCAGAAACTGCTAGAAGTTCGTCATTGCCTTCGAAAGATTCTTTAATGAAGTATTCGACTGCCTTCACATCGTGATTGGTCGTTGCTTCGATATCTTTAATGCGCTGTGCATCAGCTTCTGAAAAATTGGCAACGATTGCGTCTAACTGTGCGTTAGTAGCTTCGCTAAATGCGGAAACTTCTGAGATTTCTGCGTGATCAGCTAAGCGCTGCAACCAGCGAATTTCTACTTCTACGCGGCAACGGATAAGACCGAATTCAGAAAAAATTGAGCGTAATTCTTTGGTTTTGCTGCCATAACGGCCATCAATCGGGGAAATTGCGCTTAATGCAGAAAGTTCCATAGGACTCGGTTCTCGTCAGTAGATTAATTAGTAAAAATGGAAAATTTATGGCGCGCATTCTACCTGAAAAGCAAGCCTTGTGCATCCCTGATGTAGCGCTTGCGGCTCAATAACAACTGCCAGCGGCGACCGCCAACTTGTCTCCATAGAATTGCTGCACGAATACCTGCAAGCAATAGGGTACGAACCTTGTTGGCGTTAAGGCTATTCTGTAGCACTTGTGGGTTGCCTGTTACTTTGATTCGAAACGATAGGGTGCTTAAGGTTTCTTTATAGGTGTCTGCTAAGCTGCCAATGACACTTTCGTGTGTGATATGGAAGTGGTCGGCTTGGCGTACGCTTGATTGAATACTACTTCCCAATTGATTCATCATATTGCCATCTTTACGTAGGCGACTTTCTAAGTGAAGAATGCTCAATGCATAGCGCATTACTTCTGGCTTGATGTCCGGGCTTTGCTTGCTGCTTTCGGCACCCATCATTTTACAGATGCCGTGATAACCAGCTTGCAGGTTAGGTCTGGCGCCGTAAATATCATCAAAACTATCAGGGTTTTGTTTGAATAAACTACTGATTAGCAGTTCTAGCTCAGCTGTCGGTATTTCACCTGTGCGCGCTAATTGCTCGACCAAGCTAGCAGCTTGAAAAATAGCGGCTAGAGCTATGGTTTGCTGCTGGTGTTTTGTTGTTTCGCTCATGCTGTCTTCTTGTTAAAGCTAATCGGGCGTGATGGATCAACGTGTGTTTGCTCAATAACTCCGCCGCCAAGGCAAAGCTCATCGATATAAAATACAACACTTTGTCCTGGGGTTACTGCGCGCTGAGGCTCTTTGAAAACCACTTCGTATTGCCCTTGTTCATTCTTAGTAACTGTACAGGCTTGATCACTTTGACGATAGCGTACTTTTGCTGTGCAGCTTAGCGGAAACTCAGGCTCTTCATTTACCCAGTAAATTTGGTTTGAGGTAAGTGAATGACTAAATAGAATAGGGTGGTTCTTGCCTTGAGCAGCAATCAGCACATTGCGCTCTAGATCTTTTTGCGCAACATACCAAGGATCATCTGAGTAGCCATTTAAGCCGCCAATACCTAAACCTTGGCGCTGCCCAAGTGTGTGGTACATAAGGCCTTGGTGCTTGCCAATTTCTACACCTTCTGGAGTTTCAATAACGCCAGGTTGAGCAGGAAGGTATTGCTGCAGGAAATCTTTAAATCGGCGCTCGCCAATAAAACAGATACCTGTGGAGTCTTTCTTGTTGTGAGTAACAAGATCATGCTCTTCAGCAATGCGGCGGACTTCTGGCTTTTCTAATTCGCCAACAGGGAAGAGGGTTTGAGCAATTTCAGTGCCTGCAACTGCGTGCAGAAAGTAGCTTTGATCTTTATTGCCATCAAGCCCGCGAAGAAGTTGTGCTCTTTCTCCGTTTTCTGTTTCTACATCGCGGCGGCGCACATAGTGGCCGGTTGCAATATAATCTGCGCCCAGTACTTTTGTGTAGTCTAGGAATGCTTTGAATTTGATTTCGCGATTACACAGAATATCTGGATTAGGGGTACGGCCTGCCTTGTATTCTTCAAGAAAATGCTCGAATACATTGTCCCAATATTCACTGGCAAAGTTTGCAGTGTGTAGCTTCATGCCTAATTTGTCGGCAACGGCTTGCGCGTCTTTTAGGTCGTCCATGGCAGTGCAGTAATCTGTACCGTCATCTTCGTCCCAGTTTTTCATAAACAAACCTTCCACTTGATAGCCTTGCTGCTGCAATAATAAGGCGGATACTGAGGAATCTACACCGCCGGACATGCCGACTATGACGAGGGTTTCTGCTTTTGGCTTGTTAATCATTTTTACTTCTAACTCTATTGAACTGTTGCCACACTGAGTTTTTAGGCAGTGTGTTCGTAAATAAGGTCTAACGGGTATTGCTTGCCATTAATATGGTCTTGGATGCAGCGTTTTACAAGTGGGCTGCGAAGATTGTTTAGCTGCTGAATTTCTTCCCAGCTAAACCACTTGGCATCCAGTATACCATCATCAAGTTCACTTGAGGTGTGGTGCTTAATAGGTTCTGCTGAAAAACAGTATCTATGATAGGTAACACCATTCGCTGGTGCCGTAAAAATATAGATTCCTATTAAGTTTTTTAGCTTAACTTCCCAACGAGTTTCTTCAAGGGTTTCTCGAATAGCGGCCGCCATTATAGATTCGCCTTCATCTACATGACCTGCAGGTTGATTGTAGACAATTCCAAATTCTCCACGATCATTAATAAGGCGGCGCTCTTCTACTAATAAGAATTTGCCATCTTTTTCAACAATGGCGGCAACTGTTGCGTGAGGTGTCCAGCGATCAGGCTCTGAATTTTTAACTTGAGATTCTTTATTCATGTTAACGCCTGTTCTTTTTGTACTTGCTGCGAGTTACATTTCCGCTAAATTTTTTATCAATGTTCTTTTTACTTGGTCCGCTGGTCGCTTGCTTAACGGATTCGCTTGGAAGGGCAACTTCTTCTGAGCGTGAATCTCCAGGCTTAAGTCCTTTAATTGTCCAGTCACCAATTTGCATTCTTATTAATCGTAAGCAGGGCAATCCTACTGCGGCCGCCATTCTGCGCACCTGTCTATTTCTTCCTTCGACTATAGTTAACTGTAGCCAGCTTGTAATTTGACCTTCGCGAGGACGAATGGGTGGGTTACGTGGCCATATTTTAACTGAAGCCATTTGCTTAACTTTTGCAGGTGCTGTCATGCCGTCGTTTAGCTTTATGCCTGCGCGAAGTTGTTCAACGGCTTCTTTAGTTACTTCACCTTCGACCTGAATCCAATAAGTTTTTGGCAGTTTGTGGCTAGGGTGACTAATCTGATGTTGTAGGTCACCTTGATTGGTTAGTAGCATTAAGCCTTCTGAATCATAATCTAGGCGGCCTGCGGGGTGAAATCCCTTTGTTTTTATGAATTTCGCCAATGTGGTTTTACCTTCGTGCGCAGAGAACTGCGAAATCACATTGAAAGGCTTGTTAAAAAGAATGAGATTGGACATAAAGTGACGAAACCTTGTAAAGAAACTACCAAATACTACAATATTGTATAAATAATGAGCTCTTACTGTAGAAAAACTACAGAAAAGCCTTTTGATTATACCATTGCGTGTTAATATTCGTGCCCGCTATAACTCAAAAAGTTGTATTTAAAACTTAAATGAGTCCAAAAAGGTAACCAAAAGTCACCTTTATTATGCCTGACGGGCCTAAAAGATACGAAGTCGATCAAAAGTCGTCTTTCTAAGGCTACTGGCGATACAGCCAAAGAATACTAGGATAAATAATGACTAAGCAAACTCCTAAGATCATATATACAGAAACAGATGAAGCCCCAGCACTTGCGACGTTTTCGCTTTTGCCCATCATTCAAGCATTTGCTAAGACCGCTAACATTGTTATTGAGACACGAGATATTTCTCTAGCGGGTCGCATTATTGCAAATTTCCCTGAAAAACTGTCTGCTGACCAAAAAATGTCAGATGCCTTGGCAGAACTGGGTGAGCTTGCTAAAACACCTGAAGCTAACATTATAAAATTGCCGAACATTAGTGCGTCGGTTCCTCAGTTAGCAGCAGCAATTAAAGAATTGCAGGGTCAGGGGTATGATATTCCTGATTACCCAGAAGACCCAGAAAATGACGCCGAAGCAGAAGTAAAGGCACGCTACGGTAAAATTCTGGGCAGTGCGGTAAACCCAGTTCTTCGAGAAGGTAACTCTGATCGTCGCGTAGCGGCTCCTGTAAAAGAGTATGCTAAGAAAAATCCTCATTCTATGGGTGAGTGGTCTAAAGATTCTGCATCTCACGTTGCTCACATGAGCGGTGGTGATTTCTATGGCAGTGAAAAATCTGCAGTAATGCCTAAGACTGATGATGTTCGAATTGAGCTTGTAAAAGCTGACGGCGAAATCAAAGTACTTAAAGCGAGCACGAAGCTTCAGGCAAATGAAGTGATTGACTCTGCGGTAATGAGCAGTAAAGCTTTACGCGAATTCTTTGAAGCTGAAATGCAAGATGCAAAAGAAAAGGGCGTAATGCTTTCTTTGCACTTGAAAGCAACCATGATGAAGGTTTCTGACCCTGTTATGTTTGGTCACGCAGTGACTGTCTACTTTAAAGATGTTTTTGAAAAATACGCANCTGTATTTGAAGAGCTAGGCGTTGAAGAGACCAATGGTCTTGGTGATGTTTATGCAAAAATCAAAGAGTTACCAGCAGCACAGCAAGAAGAGATCGAAGCAGCAATTATGGCTGTATATGCAACTCGCCCAGAGCTTGCAATGGTTGATTCTGATCGCGGCATTACAAACCTTCATGTNCCAAGNGACGTTATTGTTGATGCATCTATGCCAGCCGCTATNCGTGCTTCTGGTAAAATGTGGGGCACAGACGGCAAGCTGCATGATACGAAAGCAATGATTCCTGATCGCTGCTATGCCGAAATTTTCCAAGAAACTATCGATTTCTGTAAAGAGAATGGTGCGTTTGATGTTGTGACTATGGGTAGCGTTTCTAACGTTGGCCTAATGGCACAAAAAGCTGAAGAATACGGCTCTCATGATAAAACTTTTATCATTGAAGAAGCTGGTACTGTTCGAGTTATNAATCAAGCCGGNGAAGCAATTCTTGAGCACTCAGTTGAAGTNGGTGANATCTGGCGCATGTGCCAAACTAAAGATGCACCTATTCAAGACTGGGTTAAGCTTGCAGTTAAGCGCGCCCGCGATACTGGTCAGCCAGCAGTTTTCTGGTTAGATCCTAAGCGTGCACACGATTCAAACTTAATTGAGATTGTGAAAGGTTATTTAAAAGATCACGACACTTCGGGTCTTGAGATTTTGATTAAGTCGCCTGTTGAAGCTATTCGTTACACGATGGCTCGCGTTAAGGCGGGTGAAGATACAATTTCAGTAACAGGTAACGTGCTGCGTGACTACCTAACTGATTTATTCCCAATCCTAGAGCTAGGTACCAGTGCTAAGATGCTTTCTATTGTGCCTTTATTGGCAGGTGGTGGCCTTTATGAGACTGGTGCTGGCGGCTCAGCTCCTAAGCACGCTCAACAGCTTGCTGAGGAAGGCCACTTGCGTTGGGATTCATTAGGTGAATTCCTAGCACTTTCAGTTTCATTGGAAGATCTTGGTCAAAAAACTCAAAACCCTAAAGCGTTAATTTTGGCAAAAACCTTAAATGAAGCAACGGGCCGATTCTTAGATCATGACCGTTCTCCATTGCGCAAGGTAGGNCAGGTTGATAACCGCGGAAGTCATTATTACCTGGCAACTTACTGGGCTGAGTATTTAGCCACTCAGGATGAAGATGCTGAGCTGAAAGCTAAGTTTACTAAGTTAAATGATGATCTTGCTGAATATCACTCTGATATTGTTGCTGAGTTAAGCCACGCTCAAGGTACTCGAGTTGATTTAGGTGGCTATTACCACTTAGATGCTGCTAAAGCGACGAATGTGATGCGCCCAAGTAATACGCTAAACTGCATTATTGATGCGATTTAGTTTATTGCTCAGGCTGTAAACCAAAAAAAGGCGAGCTAAATAGCTCGCCTTTTTTGTGCCTGCTAGTTTTTAAGCTTCAGCATCAGCTACTTCTTCAATCGTCGAGATGTTGATCGCATGAATACCGCCATCAACTTCTTTCGTATCAAATTGTACTGTTTGGCCTGCCTTTAAGGTTTTGTATCCATCCATAGTAATGGCTGAGTAGTGAGCAAACATATCTACACTCCCTCCATCTTCTACGATAAATCCATAGCCTTTTGCATTATTAAACCATTTAACAGTACCTCTGACTTTGCCAGCATACTGTTGATTAACATTCCCTGTTTCCATTTTTTTCTCCCTGTCGAATGACTAGGGCGAGACAACATAATGCGCGCACATTTAATTTTTCTGTTGAAATATTGCGCATTAACTTCGCCAAATAGGCTAGTAAGTAAGATTCTACCTTAAAAGCCTCACCACTAAAGGTCAAGAGTTCTAGGGCAATTGGTTTTCTCTTGTTATTATTTTACTTTAAAGCAGGGGTTTTGCCCCCATAACTATTAATACAAATGATGAAAGTCGGTGCAATGTTGAAATCTCAACTAAGATTACAAGAAGAAGACCATATTGGTGATGGTAATTTGGCTGTTGAAGTTTCTAAGCCAAAATTGAAACCTCCAGCAATGTACCAGGTCTTAATGTTAAACGATGACTACACGCCTATGGATTTTGTAGTTGAAGTTCTACAAACCTTTTTTGGTAAGTCAGAAGAGCAGGCCATGCAGATTATGCTGGCTGTCCACAACAAGGGTGCCGCTATTTGTGGAGTTTTTACAAAAGATATTGCTGAAACGAAAGCCGCTATGGTTAATGATTACGCTAGAGAGTGTCAGTACCCGTTACTCTGTGAAGTTGTACCCGCGGAAGAGAATGAATAAGAGATCCATTGCCCAGGAGGCATTATGCTGAATAGAGAGCTTGAGCAAACGTTAAATGATGCGTTTAAAGAGGCAAGAATTAAGCGTCATGAATTTATGACGGTTGAGCATTTATTGCTTTCTTTATTGGAAAATGATGCTGCCCTCGCTGTATTGAATGCGTGCGGATCAGATATTGGGAAATTACGAAAAGATTTAATGGAGTTTGTAGACTCTACGACTCCNCTCATTCAAGAAGAAGACGATGAGCGTGAAACGCAGCCAACTTTAGGCTTTCAGCGCGTTTTACAACGAGCTGTTTTTCATGTGCAATCTTCTGGTAAATCAGAAGTAACTGGNGCAAATGTTCTTGTAGCTATTTTTAGCGAGCAAGAAAGCCAAGCTGTATATTTTCTTAAGCAGCAAAATATTGCACGAATTGATGTTGTTAATTTTATCTCTCATGGNATTGCAAAAGTTCCAGACCAAGAAGATTTAGGTGAACAAAGTATTGATTCGGAAGAAGAGGGGCAGGAGGCTGGAAATAAAGGAGCTCTTGAAAATTACGCGTCTAATTTGAACCGCCAAGCTAAAGAAGGCTTGATCGATCCACTTATTNGTCGTGAGTTTGAAGTTAATCGTGTTGTTCAGATTCTTGCTCGTCGCCGTAAAAACAATCCTCTATTAGTAGGCGATTCTGGTGTTGGTAAAACAGCCATTGCTGAAGGTTTAGCTAAGCGTATTGTAGACGGTGAAGTACCTGATGTAATTACCGACGCTGTTGTTTATAGTCTTGATATGGGTGCACTGCTTGCGGGTACTAAATATCGCGGAGATTTTGAAAAGCGCTTCAAAGCCTTACTAGCTGAGCTAAAGAAACAGCCTCACGGCATNTTGTTTATTGATGAAATTCACACCATNATTGGTGCTGGTGCTGCNTCAGGCGGCGTAATGGATGCNTCTAATTTGCTTAAGCCTATGCTTAGTAGTGGAGAGATTCGCTGCATGGGTTCAACTACATTTGCTGAATTCCGAGGCATATTCGAGAAGGACTCTGCTTTGACTCGTAGATTCCAAAAGGTCGATGTTGGTGAGCCGAGTGTAGAGGATACATATCAAATTCTTAAGGGCTTAAAGTCTCGCTTCGAAGAGCATCATGACTTGAAGTATCAAGATAAGGCACTTCGCGCTGCAGCCGAATTGGCTGACCGTTACATAACAGATCGCAATCTACCAGATAAGGCAATCGATGTTATCGATGAAGTTGGAGCTAGTCAGCGACTATTNCCTGAAAATAAACGCAAGAAAACTATTGGCGTTCAGGATGTTGAGGCTATTGTTGCTTCAATTGCACGTATTCCTCCAAAAAGTGTTTCAGCTTCTGACAAGGAGTTGCTATATGGTTTGGAAGAGAAGCTAAAAATGGTTGTTTTTGGGCAGGATGAAGCCATTTCAACACTGTCGGCTGCAGTTAAGCTTTCTCGTGCTGGCCTTAATGCTCCGGAAAAACCTACGGGATCGTTCTTATTTGCNGGACCAACGGGTGTTGGTAAAACAGAAGTTAGTCGCCAATTGGCCAAGGTAATGGGNATGGAACTACTGCGCTTCGATATGTCGGAGTATATGGAGCGCCATACGGTATCTCGCTTAATTGGTGCGCCTCCAGGCTATGTTGGCTTTGATCAAGGTGGATTANTAACGGAAGCGGTTAACAAGAACCCTCATTGCGTCTTACTGTTGGATGAAATTGAGAAAGCGCACCCTGAAGTTTTTAATTTGCTTCTGCAGGTTATGGATCACGGTACGCTTACGGATAANAATGGTCGCAANACGGACTTCCGNAATGTGATATTGATTATGACTACGAACGCTGGGGCTGAGACAATTAGTCGTCGCTCCATTGGTTTCTCTCATCAAGATCATTCAACCGATGGCATGGAAGTTATTCGCAAGCAGTTCACTCCTGAATTCCGCAACCGCCTAGATAGCATTATTCAGTTCTCTGCATTAACCCGCGATAATATTATGTATGTTGTTGATAAATTCTTGGTTGAGTTGCAAGCGCAGCTAGATGATAAGAAAGTCCACATGCATATAAATGATGACGCGCGTAAGTGGTTTGCCGAAAACGGTTACGATGAAAAAATGGGGGCTCGCCCAATGAATCGTCTTATTCAAGAGAAATTGAAGAAACCTCTTGCTGAAAGAATCCTATTTGGGGATCTTGAAGGGGGCGGTGAAGTTGATGTCTGCTTGAATGATGCGAAAGATGGCATTGAGTTGCAGCTTGTTGAAGAGGAGATCGCATAAGCGATTTCCTGCTTTTGTTAATCTGCTTTGTAAATAGCAGGCAAAAAAAGGGCCGATTAGCATAGCTAATCGGCCTTTTTGCTTTTTATTAAGATGAATCTTAATAAAACAAGCTTTAAACTTAACGGGCGCGGTAAGTAATACGGCCTTTACTAAGGTCGTAAGGTGTTAATTCCACCTTTACTTTATCGCCNGTCAAAATGCGGATGTAGTTTTTACGCATTTTTCCAGAAATGTGTGCTGTTACTACGTGGTCGTTTTCCAACTTAACACGGAACATTGTATTCGGAAGGGTATCAATAACCTCTCCGTCCATTTCAATATGATCGCCTTTTGCCATTNTTCACCTGTTGACATTGTCTAATGCGGCGAATTCTGCCTTAAAAACGTTCAATAAGCAAAGGCTATTATTAGATAAGCTCATCATTGATAAGTTTTCTCCATATCTGGCCGTCAAAAACCTCCAGTGGCTGGTAGTTAGCCTTGTAATTCATTTTGCTGGATTCTTTTATCCAATAGCCTAAATAAGTGAAGGGCAGCTTCATTTCAATGCCTTGGCTGACTAACGCAAGAACCATATAGCGCCCTAATGATCTTTTATCTTGCTTAGGATCAAAGTAACTGTAGATCGCAGATAAACCATCATAAAAGACATCAACAACACAGCAAGCAATCAATACTCCGCGCTCATCTCTTGCTTCTAGAAATCGGTGAGTTCCATGACCTTCAATCAAAAAACCAGAATATTGCTCAATNGAAGCAGGGTNCATTTCACCATCTCCATGGCGTAGTGCAATATATTCCTCATACAGGGCGTAATGCTCGTCATAAAATTTTGCATCCACCCAGCGCAGCTTTAAATCTTTGTTTTTACTAATACCGCGTTTCTGGCTCTTGCTTGGTCTAAATTCACTATTAATAATTCTTGATGAGTGGCAGGCATTGCAGCTTGGGCATTCTGGACGGTAAACCAATTTCCCGCTGCGGCGAAAGCCTTGAGTGTGCAAAAGGTTTAGTAAGTTTTCAGAGGGGTTGCTTTCAGGATCAATAAAAATGCTGTTGCTAACTTTATTATCTAAATAGCTGCATGGGCTATCTTCAATGTGGCGATAGAATTCAATGGACTGCTGACTCATGTTTCTGATCCGTATTGATGACTCATAATAGAATCAGTTTATAAAAGTTGGTGGGGTGATCTTAATATAGCTCGCGAGTGCATTTTCAAGTTCTAACTCGAATTCTTCTCGCTCAACTTCCGCAGCCCCAAATTGAGCCATATGATCACTGTGCATCTGGCAATCGATCATTTTAACTCCTGATTGGAATAAATATTGAGCGAAGTACGCAAAAGCCAACTTGGACGCATTACTAGCACGACTAAACATGGATTCGCCATAAAACACTCTATTGATGAGGATTCCATAAAGACCACCCACCAAACTACCGCTTTCATCCCAGCATTCAACCGAGTGACTTATGCCGTTTGCATTAAGCCTTATGTAAGCTTGCTCCATTTCCTCAGTTATCCAGGTCCCTTCGTCATCACCTCTGGGTTGAGCGCACTGAAAGATGACTTCTTCAAAAGCTAGATTGCAACTTATTTTATAAGAGGATTTACGCATGAGCTTACGTAAGCTTCTTCCTATATGAAAGTCTTCCACTTTTAGAATCATCCGCGGCGCTGGGGACCACCATAAAATTGGGCTTTCGTCGTCATACCAAGGAAATATTCCTTGCCGATATGCAGTCACTAGCCAAGCAGGGCTAAGCAATCCGCCTGCCGCCAAGAGGCCGTTTGGTTCCTCTTGTGCAAGCTTAGTATTAGGAAAGTAGGGTGGGGCGTCTTCTTGTAACCAATCAATCATAAGATTCTATTAAAACAGAAGGCTCTATTTAAGTGAAAATGCGTGATAGACTGTGCCTATCGAATAATATTGTTAAGGATACCTGCTTTGGCAGAGGAAAAACCAGTAAAAAAGGATCGTAATTTCAAACAGGATTTGGCGCTTTTATCTCTTACAGCCCTTTGTTTGTATATTCTTTTAGCACTAATTACATATTCCCCATTGGATGACGGATGGTCAGCAACAGGGGCGGAGAACGGCTTTCGTAATGCAGGAGGACCCGTTGGGGCTTATTTAGCCGATGGATTGCTTCATGGGTTAGGGTATCTTGCTTATATCATTCCGTTACTTGCAGCTGGTAAAGTTCTTCAGATATTCCGAAGCCGTAAGCCAAGTACTTCTAGTTCAGTGTGGCTAACTCGCTTGCTAGGGTTTTTCTTGTCTGTGCTTTCATTGGCCGCTTTAGTCGATCTTAGTATTTTTACCTCGCCAGAATTACCTGCTGGTATTGGCGGTATGATTGGGCAAGGCATATCAGGCTTTACGGTTTCTTTGTTTAGTACAATTGGCGGCGGCATATTGCTAACGTTAATTCTGTGCATCGGCATGATGTTATTTTGGGAATTTTCTTGGTTGGCAGTTTTTGATCAAATTGGTCATCAACTATTAGCACTTTGGGCAGGGGTTACCGATCGTTCCAAATACACTCTCGAAAGAACTAAAAACAAGTCTAAAAAAGATGATTTGCCCGACATTCCTGCATTAGAGNTTAAAGACATAGAGCGAAAACCGGCAATTATCACACCCGCAGCTACACCTGCTAAAAAAACAGTAAGCAAAGCAAAAGAGTGTGTTGCTACTGCCGAAGACTCTGTGGAGGCTTCATCCGGAATTTCTGGGCTGGCCACCAAGCTAAAAAGCCAAGCAAGTAAAGTTATTCCACTGCCTGCTAAAGAAGTTAAAATTGAGCCACTTGAAAAGCGCGAGACAAAGCCAAGCGAAAGAGCCGTAAGGGATTTGCAGGGTAGTTTGTTTGCAGATGGCAATCCATTGCCTTCTATTGCACTTTTAGATCCGGCTGATGAGAATCAAAAAATTGGTTACTCAAAACCTCGCCTTGAAGAACTATCTCTATTACTTGAACAGAAGCTTGGAGATTTCGGCATTAAAGCNGAGGTTGTTGCAGTTGCTCCGGGCCCTGTTATTACTCGCTTTGAAATTCAACCTGCTCCAGGNACCAAGGCCAGCAAGGTCTCTGGTATTGCACAAGATTTAGCGCGCTCCATGGCGATGAACAGCGTTCGCGTAGTTGAGGTGATTCCTGGCAAATCCGTAATGGGAATTGAAATCCCTAACGAGAATCGCGCCATGGTTCGTCTATCTTCAGTCTTGTCATCGGAAGACTTTGATAAATCTAAGTCGCCATTAACCATGGCTCTTGGGCATGATATTGCAGGCAATCCTGTAGTAACAGATCTTGCTAAGATGCCGCATTTGTTAGTTGCAGGTACAACGGGTTCTGGTAAATCAGTAGGTGTTAACGCCATGATTATCAGCTTGCTGTATAAGTCGACTCCTGATGAAGTTCGCTTAATCATGGTTGACCCTAAGATGCTTGAACTCTCGGTTTATGAAGGCATTCCGCACCTGCTGACACCAGTAATTACAGATATGACTCTAGCCGCAAATGGTTTGCGCTGGTGCGTTGAAGAAATGGAACGTCGCTATCAGCTTATGGCTGCTCTAGGGGTGCGAAACATTGCGGGTTACAACTCAAAAGTAAAAGAAGCTATTGCTGAAGGTAAGCCGATTCCTGACCCTCTATGGCAGATTGATCAGAGTTTTGACACCACACCACCAACCCTCGAACCTCTGCCTTGCATTGTTGTGATTGTTGATGAATTCGCTGACATGATGATGACTGTGGGTAAAAAAGTTGAAGAGCTGATTGCTCGTATTGCCCAAAAAGCCCGTGCTGCTGGAATCCATCTAATTTTGGCAACTCAACGACCTTCGGTTGATGTGATCACTGGTTTAATTAAAGCTAATGTACCAACGCGAATTGCTTTTCAAGTTTCCTCTAAGATCGACTCTCGTACTATTTTAGATCAAGGTGGCGCAGAGCAATTGCTTGGGCACGGTGATATGTTATTTCAGCCTGCCGGAACCAGTATTCCAATTCGCGTACATGGCGCATTTGTTGATGATGACGAAGTTCATCGCGTTGTCGCTGAATGGAAAACCAAGGGTGAACCTAATTACATTGAAGAGATCACACAAACCACAGAGCAAGCAGGCTTATCACTTGAAGGTGGTGATGAAAAAGATGATTTGTATGATCAAGCTGTTGCCTTTGTTACAGAGACTCGCAAGGTATCTATTTCTTCAGTTCAGCGTAAGTTACGTATTGGCTACAACCGAGCAGCACGTCTGGTAGAAACTATGGAAGCCAGTGGTGTTGTCTCACCAGCGGCTCATAATGGCAGTCGCGAAGTGATTGCACCGCCACCAATGTCTATGTAATAAATTATAGCTAAGTATGTATTTTGTAATATTGGAGTTTTTAGTGATTCGTTTTAGTCGTCATATTTTAATTAGTTTAAGTTTACTCTGCACGCTTCCCGCTATAGCAGAAGAGGCTATTGTTATTCGTTCTCAGACTGTCCTTAACACTCAAGATGCTATTAAAGATTTACAGGGCTTGTTAGGCGACATAAAAAGTTTCTCAGCCGATTTTGTACAAGAAACCCGCACTGGCGGAGATGTTGTACTTCAAAGCATCAATGGGCACATGAATGTGGCGAAGCCAGGGAAGTTACGTTGGAAAACAGAAGGCGTATACGAACAACTGGTTGTGTCTGATGGTAAGTCGATATGGATATTTGATGAGGACTTAGAGCAAGTAAGTATCAAAAATATGAATAACCGCTTGTCAGAAACACCTGCATTATTATTAGGCGGTGATGTGAGCGTTATCGAAAACGACTTCATAGTTTCCCAAAAGCACACTGAAAGCCAGTTTGTATTTATCTTATTGCCGAAAGATACTAGCCAGCTATTTGATAGCCTTGAATTGCGTTTCAACAAACTATCACAGCAAAAAGTATTACAGGAAATGATTATTAGTGATGCTTCGGGGCAATTTACAGATATTCGATTCACAAATTCTGCCAATAACCCTAAATTAAATGCCGATCTATTTACCTTTGAAATCCCTAAAGGCATTGATGTTATTGATGGGCGACAAGGCTCGTATTAAGCAAAGCTGCTTTCAACAGGATTCGTTTTAATAATGTCTGACTCAGATTTATTCTCAAAGCAGCAAAATGATGATGCTAAATATAATGCACCACTTGCTGCTCGCCTGAGACCTGAAACGCTAGGGGATTATTTCGGCCAGCAGCATTTACTGGGGGCTAATGGGCCATTGCGCTTAATGCTCGATAAAAAAAGCCTACACTCCATGATTCTTTGGGGGCCACCCGGGGTTGGTAAAACAACACTGGCACGACTGTTAGCGCAAAGTGAAGATTGTGATTTCCTGTCATTGAGTGCCGTTATGGCTGGAATTAAAGAAATTCGAGAAGTTGTTGCTAAAGCCAAGCAAAACCAAGCAATGCGTCGACGTACTGTTTTGTTTGTAGATGAGGTCCATCGCTTCAATAAAAGTCAGCAGGATGCTTTTTTACCGTATGTTGAAGATGGTACATTCATATTTATTGGAGCAACAACTGAAAACCCTTCTTTTGAGCTAAATAATGCACTGTTATCGCGAGCACGAGTTTATGTGCTTAAGTCGATGAGTGATTCAGATTTAGTAACCGTGCTACAGCGTGCTCTGAATAATGAATTAGGTTTTGCTGGGCGCTATTGCGCTAGTGATGAAGTTTTACTTGCCTTGGCCAAGGCTGCAGACGGTGATGCTAGGACAGCTTTGAATTTATTGGAAATTGCCAGTCAGTTGACCACAGACTCCAATATAAACATGGATGTTATAAATACCAGTTTGCAGAATAGCTTTCGCCGTTTTGATAAAGGTGGTGATGCTTTTTACGATCAAATTTCTGCTTTGCATAAATCCGTACGAGGCTCAGATCCGCAAGGCGCTCTGTATTGGTTTGCAAGAATGATTGACGGTGGCTGCGACCCTCTTTATATTGCCCGCCGTGTTGTGCGCATGGCCAGTGAAGAGATTGGCAATGCTGACCCTAGAGCACTTACTATTAGCTTGAATGCATGGGATGTGCAACAACGCTTAGGGTCTCCAGAAGG
>PAOL01000032.1 GCA_002708475.1 Oleispira sp.
CCTCGCGAACGAAGCTTTAATGATTTCAACATGTCCCAGCCGACTTTTACTTCTTCGACGGGATCAGCAGCCAGTGATACTCGAATCGTATCACCAATACCATCAAACATGAGTAAGCCTAAACCAATGGACGATTTAACCGTTCCACCACGTAAGCCACCCGCTTCGGTAATGCCCAAATGCAAAGGCTGTTCAATTTGATCTGCGATCTTGCGATACGCTGCAACCGTCATAAAAATATCAGAGGCTTTAAGACTGAGCTTAAAATCTGGAAAATTCATACGATCTAAAATATCAATATGACGCATGGCAGATTCAACTAACGCATCAGGGGTTGGCTCGCCATACTTTACTTGCAAATCTTTTTCTAACGAACCGGCATTCACACCGATACGAATAGGAATTCCATTATGGCGAGCTGCCGCCACTACCTCACGAATACGATCTTCGCGACCAATGTTACCTGGGTTAATTCGTAAACAATCGACACCAAGATCAGCCACTTTTAATGCAATTTTATAATCGAAGTGGATATCGGCAACCAAAGGCACTGATACTTGTTTTTTAATTTCGCCAAACGCATCAGCAGCTTCCATTGAAGGAACGGATACTCGAACAATATCAACACCTGCATCTTGCGCTCGCTTAATTTGCGCAACCGTTGCCGCGATATCTTCTGTTGGCGTATTGGTCATTGTCTGTACAGAAATCGGAGCGTCGCCGCCAACCGGAACATTTCCGACCCATATTTTACGGCTTTTACGTCTAACTATTGGAGAATGTGAATGAATACTCATACTTGGCCGTCTCTATAGTGATGCTTTATACAGTTTATATTCTTCAGACTCAGGAAAGTCTTGCTCAAGTAACTTCGCGAATTTATCTTCCTGAGTTTTATCCTTGAAGTATCTAGCTAATTTAATACCTAAGCTCAAAGAGTTTGAGGAATGTTGATTTTGCTTACGCTCTACAATACGTAAAAAGCGAGCATAGTAAGCTTCTGCATCATCATGGCGCTCTACTTCGATAAGCAGTGTTGTTAAATTCACTAAAATGGGGGTATTGTATCGCTGACCTTGCAATGCTCGTTCATAGGTAGAGATTGCTAATTCGATCTCACCATTTCGGTAATAACATAAGCCTAAATTCTGAGCTGCTTTCCCGCGCTGCTGATATTCAACATCACGAGCTGCATTGCTTAAATATTCACAAGCTTCATCATAGCGCTGATGTTGCATCAAGAACATGCCGTAGTTGTATTGGCCTTGGCTAAAGTCTTCATCAAGATTAATACTTTTCAAAAAGTATTCTTCAGCTGCTTCTGGTTCACGTTCAGACTGCAACAACAAACCCATGGCATTATTAGCTGGTGCGTAATCCGCATTAATTTCTAACGCTCGATTCAATCGTGCACGAGCCGTATCGTACTTACCTTGTTTAATATAACCCAAACCCAATTGAGTATAATTATCGACAGCCTTTTCAGGGTCTGCTTTGCGCGTCAAACGACTATCAATCGTTGTCACACAGGCTGAGAGCAGCAAAGTGCTGCACAAAAAAATAACAAGCTGTAAAGATTTCATGCTGAACATCCTATATTCACCTTACCCATAAATACAAACCCAGATCCGCTAAACCGCATCCGAGTCATTAACCTGATGTAAATCAATATACTTTTGCTGACGTCGAGTTCTATCTTCGACTTGCCCCACCAACTGTCCACACGCTGCATCAATATCATCACCGCGGGTAGAACGGATAGTGACAATAAAACCGCGTTCATGCAATAAATCACGGAAACGATAAACGCGATTATTACTTGGACGCTCATAACCAGAATTAGGAAACGGGTTAAACGGGATCAAGTTAATTTTGCAAGGTGTATTTTTCAATACCTCTGCAATTTGCTCCGCATCCTCAACACTGTCATTTACATCTTTCATCATGGTGTATTCGATCGTAGCTTTACGACGATCAGGCAGCTTTTCCAAATAACGATTGGTCGCTGCAATTAATTCTTTAATCGGGTATTTCTTATTAATTGGAACAAGTACATCACGTAACTTGTCATTACCTGCGTGTAAAGAGACCGCAAGAGAAACATCCGCAATATCGCCTAGTTTGTCCATCATTGGAACAACACCCGACGTACTTAATGTCACACGACGTTTCGACAAGCTATAAGCAAAGTCGTTCAGCATCAATTCCATTGAATCGACAACATTGTCAAAGTTTAGAAGCGGCTCTCCCATCCCCATCATTACAACGTTAGTAATGCGGCGAACACGTTTTTCTCCCGGAGTATCTAAACTCTGAGAAGCAACAAACAACTGGCCAATAATTTCAGCAACACTTAAGTCACGATTAAACCCTTGCTTACCCGTCGAACAAAAGCTGCAATCCAACGCACAGCCAATTTGCGAACTGATACACAATGTGCCACGTTCTTTTTCCGGAATATAAACAGTTTCAATGGCACTGCCTCCCGGCATTTTCATGACCCATTTACGGGTGCCATCGACAGAGGTTTTATCAAGAATAATTTCTGGCAGACTAATTTCAGCAACTTCAGCCAACTTAGCGCGCATTGATTTGCTCATGTTGGTCATTTTTTCAAAATCAGACTCACCTAGTTGGTGAATCCACTTCAACATCTGCTGCGTGCGGAATTTCTTTTCGCCTAAGCCTTCAAAAAACGCATCCATCTTCTTAGGTGAAAGGCCTAATAGATTTACTTTTTCTTGAGGCGTTTTTGCTTTTTCTTCAGCTTCTAGTCGATCTAACGCTTCAAAATCAGTTGCTTGCATGTCTGTCATCTTGGTCACCGGGCAGTGGAAGTATCATCCTGAGCGGATAAACCATTTCGTTTGCATTCTTGTTTATACCACCCTGAGAAGGGAAGAAAAACACAAGGGAAATGGAGCAATTTATGGGCTTGCTAAAACTAAGAAAGCAGCTGACATTCAAAGAATAAAAGCTGCTCTCAAAGGTCGGTGCTATTTCAGCCACCGTCTAACTAAAACTTAACCGCGAGGGCAAATTTCTTCGTCAGAGAAGAAGTACGCGATTTCACGAGCAGCAGATTCTAGAGAATCAGAACCGTGAGCAGCGTTAGCATCAATGCTTTCAGCGAAATCAGCACGGATAGTGCCAGCTTCAGCTTCTTTAGGNTTAGTTGCGCCCATTAGGTCACGGTTCTTAAGAACAGCGCCTTCGCCTTCTAAAACCTGAACCATAACTGGACCAGAAGTCATAAAGCCAACTAAATCTTTGAAGAAAGGACGCTCAGCGTGCTCTGCGTAAAAACCGCCCGCTTTTTCGTCGTCCAAGTGAACCATTTTAGAAGCAATGATTTTCAAGCCAGCTTTTTCAAAACGGCTGTAAATTTCGCCAATTACGTTTTTAGCAACTGCGTCAGGCTTAACAATAGAAAAAGTGCGTTCGATCGCCATGATTATTCTCCAATATCGGATTTATAGGGTATAAAAAACCTGCGGAGTATACGCAGGTTTTAACTAAATTAGAATGGAATTTATAACTATTACTGTAGCCAAGTGTATGCCAGTTCACATAGACAGCCTGATTGATTAACTTTTAGTCAATCAATCCCCTAGCGCAGAGCCGTTATAACCCGCGAAACCTCTTCAATTGCAAACTCAACGTCCGCTTGCGTGGTATAGCGCCCTACACTAAAACGAATGCCTGCATGAGCCATTTCATCAGGCAAACCAAGCGCTTTGAGGACATAAGAAGGGGCAACACTGGCTGAATTACACGCACTGCCTGACGAGATGGCTAACTGAGCAAGTGATGCCAATAATATTTCTCCATCGACATCACTAAAACTTACATTCAAATGATTAGGGCTGCACTGAGTTGCATGGGTATTGCGCTTAACCCCACCCAATACTTCCAGGCCCTTCCATAGCTGATCACGCAATTCAGCATTGTGTGCAATCTCTAATTCCAAATCAGCCATAACCAATTCAGCTGCTTTGGCAAAACCAACAATTTGATGAGTCGCTAAAGTACCTGAACGCATTCCTCGCTCATGCCCACCGCCGTGTATTTGTTGATAGACCTTAACTTCTGACGCCTTACGAACATATAACGCACCAATCCCCTTGGGACCGTACATTTTATGCGCACAAATCGACATNAAATCNACCCCCATAGCACCAACATCAATAGCCAGCTTTCCCGTTCCTTGAGCAGCATCACAATGCAATAACGCATCGTGATTTTTCAACACTTTAGAAATCGCTTGAATATCAGTCACATTACCAATTTCATTATTTACCAACATCAAGCTAACTAAGCGCGTATCTGGACGTAATACTTGCTCAACTTGATCAGCTGTAATTAAGCCTTCGTCATTCGGCTCTAAGTAAGTTACATCAAAACCTTTGCCTGCTTCATATTCACAAGGATCTAAAATAGCTTTATGTTCAATACTTGAAGTGACGACATGCCCCGATTCAAAACCTTCTAACACACCCTTGATAGCAAGGTTGTTAGATTCAGTTGCACCGCTCGTCCAAACAATCTCACGATTACTTGCACCAATCAGCTTAGCAACAGTTATACGAGCACGCTCCACTGCTTCTTCTGCTTGCCAACCAAAGCGATGGGAACGAGATGCCGGATTGGCAAAATTGCCTTCAAGGGTTAGGTGCTGCGCCATTGTTTCGGCAACTTCTGGAGCAACAGGGGTTGTTGCTGCGTAATCAAGATATACGAGGTTCATGCTTTCGTGGGACCGCCTTCTACCTGAGACGCCTCATGACCATGAGACGTTTTAAATTTAAGGCTGAAGTCTAACATATGAAGGGATTAAATTTTAACTAGCCAAGCTAAATAGATAAACTATCNACCACATTAATNCGATTCTTGTGATAGCCATCTTGNCGATCTGAGATATCACGTATTTCTTGACGATCAACCAAGCTTTGTAAGCTGATGTTTTCTAGAAATGAATGTATTTGATCACTCAAGTCACACCACAAGTGATGCGTCAAACAAGCTTCACCCTTTTGACAATCACCCTTTCCTTCACAACGGGTAACATCAATGGATTCACTGACTGCATCAACTACTTGCGCAATATTAATTTCAGCACCGAGACGACTTAGTCGATAGCCTCCGCCCGGCCCACGAACACTGGAAACAAGTTCATTACGTCGCAGTTTAGAAAAAAGCTGTTCAAGGTATGACAGAGAAATACCTTGCCGACCCGATATATCACTCAAGCTAATAGGGCCCTGCTTTGCATGCATCGCTAAATCGAGCATCGCAGTAACTGCGTAACGTCCTTTAGTAGTTAAGCGCACAGCTCAGCCTCCAGAAATAGTCAATAAAATAATTAGACTCACATTATGGGTAAATCCGACTAAATTAGTCAACTATTCCTGACTTTAAGTTAGCTATCAGTCGATTTATTAATGCAATCACCTTTTACAGCTTCGTCTTTTGTAGATTCTTCTTTTATAGAATCTTGTTTTTTATCCGCCAAACATTCTACGTGAGAAGCCTTCAACTCTGGCAAAGCCTCATCACAAGAGGTATCCCCCAATTTATGTAACGACTTACAAATATTATTGATTTTACCATCCACTGCCAGCATATGATCCATCAAGTTATTCANCGAACGNGCAACTGGATCTGGCATTTCATCGGCCATGCCATAGGCATCAAAACCAATCTTCTCAGCAATGTCCTTACGACGCTTGTCTTGCTCAGGGTCAGGCTTACGAACAATACGCCCTGGAATACCCACAACACTGACACCTGCAGGAACTTCTTTGGTCACAACAGCGTTAGAGCCAATNCGGGCACCTTCATTGACGGTAATAGGTCCCAATACCTTAGCACCAGCACCCACAACAACACCATCACGCAAGGTTGGGTGGCGCTTACCTTTATTCCAGCTAGTACCACCCAGAGTCACGCCATGATAAAGCGTACAATCATTCCCAATCTCAGCCGTCTCTCCAACAACGACACCCATACCATGATCAATAAAGAAACGATCACCAATAGTTGCACCCGGATGAATTTCAATACCTGTCATCCAGCGGCTAAATGTCGATAGCAAACGGGCCAACCACTTAAAACCTTTCAGCCATAACCAGTTTGCTAGGCGATAATGCAATATTGCATGCACCCCAGGATAGGTTGTTAATACTTCAAAAGTATTTCGAGCCGCAGGGTCACGCTCAAATACACAGGCTACGTCTTGTCGAATTCGTCGAAACATTATTACTTAGCCCTTAATCTTATTTATCTGTTGTTTCATTTTTCTTTTCAGCTGATTCAATTTCATTAGCGACTTTAGCTTTACGCTGTACCGCCGCCAAAATGCCACGCATCATACTGACTTCCATAGTATCCAATGCGGTTCTTTGGAACATGCGTCGCAGTCTTGTCATTAGCTGCTTAGGAGTATTGGGGTCAAGAAANCCGATATCAACCAATGAGTCTTTTAAATGGTCAAAAAATCTTTCCATGTCACCATGAGGTGCCATTTCATAATCCCACTCGACGCCCCATTTATTTTTACCGCCACCATCAACACTCTCTTCTTCTAATGAGGCAATACGCATTTCGTAACACAACACTTGAACCGCTGCCGCTATATTCAAAGAACTAAAATCAGGATTAGTCGGAATATGAACATGAGCATTGCATTTATGCAGCTCTTCATTGGTTAAACCACGGGATTCACGACCAAACACCAAGGCAACACTGTTATTACTAGCAACCGCTTTTTTTGCTTTATCAGCACATTCACGCGGCGAGCAAAGTGGCCAAGGAATATGACGACCTCGTGCACTGGTACCAATAACCAAACCNCAACCTGCAACAGCTTCATCTAAGCTCGACACCGTAATGCAGCTGTCTAAAATTTCTGATGCCCCAGAGGCGCGCACAATGGCATCGCCATCAATTTCTGCAATCGGGTCAACTAACACCAATTGAGTAACGCCCATGTTTTTCATGGCACGTGCCGCTGCTCCAATATTGCCGGAGTGCGTTGTATTTACTAAAACAATTCTAATCTGATCTAACATGAGGCATCTTCTAAATAACATGAATGTGTCTAAATAAGGCGAGNACATTCTTCATAAAACCAGCATTCTAACAGTGTAGAACTGATGAAGATATGAAAAAGCCTGCGTGAAAAATCTATTAGTAATTTTTTTATACAATTTTTTTTGTTATACTTGCCAGTTCACCGTTCTTTAAGAGATTAGTAGCCCTATGCAACCGCTTGTAAACCTTGCGCTGCGTGCTGCACGTAATGCAGGACAAGACTTGGTCCGTAGCTTGGACCGTTTCGATCCCTACCAAAGTAGCGATCAGGAAAAATCAAAATTCGTAGCTGACTGCGCCATTGGCCTTGAAAAGAGCATAATTTTTGAGCTCAAAAACGCCTGCCCAGAAGATAGCTATCAAGGCCGTGAAACTGGTTTTCACAGCCCTGCTGAAGGTACACCTAAAAATCAATGGCAAGTTTGTGTCATCGATGACTTGGTAAACTTTCGCGTAGGCCTACCTGATTTCGCAATCATCGTAAGCTGCCTAGTTAATGGTAAAACTGAACACACCGTGGTTATTAACCCAATGAACGGTGATGAGTTCAGCGCTAGCCGTGGCCGTGGAGCGCAATTGAATAATCGCCGCTTACGCTGTGGTCAATTGCGTGAAATAGGACAAGCTCTTATCGGTTTTAAAACACCTAATCATAGTGAAGGTGAGCGTGTTTTCGAAATTCGCCAAAAGATCACTAGCCTGATGGCACAAGCNAACGACGTTCGTGCTCTTGGCAGCAGTGTATTAATGATGGCCTATACCGCAGCTGACCGCTTACACGGCGCAATGCTTTGCGATATGGATGAGTTTTCATTAAATGCAGGTAGCTTAATCGCTCACGAATCAGGTTGCTTAACAGCCAACCTTACTGGAGAGCCTTTAATTAAAGCTCCTGCAGATATTCTAGTCGCCAANCCGCGCCTATTAAAAGAGCTTATCCAAAAAGTCTAGCTACTTTTTGTAACAAAGCTTTTTAAACGAGCCCCTTTATGCTGACTATACTTGATGTATAACCAGTGCAAAGGGGCTTTTTTATGTCGCTATTAAAACGAATAGAGTTATTGCTTATTGAGCACTTCAATCGCCTAGGGCAAATACAAGCTCCTGATGGTGATGTCACACTTACATGCCCACTTAGACGCCTCCCCACAAAAAACAAAATCCCTAAATGTGAATAATCACCCTTCACGTCGCAGCACAAGTGCATTCTACATTTTCGAACAGGCATAAAAAAAGACGGATAATCCGCCTTTTCTTTTTCACCACTTAATCCAGTTTAATTTCAAACTAGGCTAAATTAGTAATTAACCACGAACAACTGAAACATCTTCAGCTTGTGGTCCTTTTTGACCGCGTACAACCATAAACTTAACGCGCTGACCTTCAGTCAGAGAACGATGACCTTGGCCACGAATAGAACGGAAGTGAACAAAAACATCTTCACCGTCATCCCACGTAATAAAACCAAAACCTTTTTTCACATTAAACCACTTAACCATACCGCGTTCACGACCATCATCAACATCACTTTCAACAACCGTACCGCTTGAGCGATTACGACGNCGGCGTGCAGGAACAGCTAATGCAGCTACAAAAGTGATACCGAAGAAAATTAACGCAACAATTGTGTAAATAACACCCACATTAGGTAGAGTTGATAGAGCCTCTGCCAATGTAGCACCAGAAGCCAAATTAATACCTACAAGTACCTTATTTAANGCTAATTTTAAAATAAATGGAGCAATCAACGCGAGCACTGCACTCACTATAATTTTTCTAATCATAATACCTTTCATCCTTTTTTCTCTTTCGATGCAAATTTTTGTCTGTTTTTCTTTTGCTTAAGACCAAACAAAGCCACTAAGCACAACCATGAAAGCCTAATTCATTAAAAAAATCAATACGATAGAAAAGCAAAACACCTGTACTGCAATTAATAACTCATTTTGATCAAATAACGTACAACAATACAGATTAACACGAGTATTCCTTTGACCCTCAGCGGATAGCCTGCAACAATTCGCAAAAATTCATCGAGAACCTTATGACAAGCTCAAAGAATGACATCCAGCAACAACAAATAGAACAACTTGAAACCAAGGTTGCTTATTTGGAGCATCACATTGAACAATTAAATGATGCGTTAGTAGAATTACAACTTGATAANAAAACGGCCAAAGATGCCCTTAAATACTTATATCAACAAGTTCAAAGCATTGGCGGTAGTCAAGGGGCACAAACTTCTGGAAGTTTTAATGAACCACCACCACCTCACTACTAAGCTCCTTCAATCTAGATAAAGCTGGCATTAGCTAACAATTTCAACAAATAAAGGCCATTGGTAAATAAATTGGCATAAAAACCCATTTAACCCAATGCACCTAGCAGGTAAACTGCCCCTGTATTTACATTGGAATTGTTAGCATGAATTTAATCACCGCGATTAATAATGGTTTTTTTCGCTTTAGACAGCGTATTATCCATACATTAGTTAGTACAAAAATTATTGGCCCCACTGCCCAAGACCTAGGTTTAGATAGCAGCAAACCTATTGTTTATGCCTTGCAGTATAAATCTCACGGCCAAGANTTAGTNATCGATAAAGTATTAACCGAAGCTGGTTTACCCAGTGTTCTTGATTGCCATATTGGTGAACAAAACAAAAAAATAAATCCGTTTTTTTCCAGCTACAAACGCGCGGGCGCTCCTTTCCGTAAGCGCGGCATTCCCCTTGTTTCAAAACGCCTTACCCGTTGGATTGATTTAATTCGAGATCAAGAAGACCAAGATATNCAAATCGTTCCCGTTGCAGTGTANTGGGGTCGTAGCCCAGACAAAGAACGNTCNTTTCTCAAAATTTGGTTGCAAAGCAGTGGTACTTTAGGCGGTCGCTTATCCACTATCATGGCAATCATACTTAACGGACGTGAAACGGCTATTCGTTTTAGCCAGCCGATTTCATTGCGTCAGCTGATCGATGAAGGCAAAGATACCGAGATGACAGCGCGCAAACTGTCACGCGTTCTTCGCGTTCATTTTCGCCAAGTTAACGCAACCGTGCTGGGCCCTGACCTTTCACATCGCAGTACACTGGTTCATCAGATTCCTCGCAAACCTTTGGTTATCGATGCCATTGAAGAGGAAATGAAAACAAAAAATATCAGCCGTAAAAAAGCCAATGCTCTGGCCCTAAAATACGCAGATGAAATTGCAGCCAATATGACCCATGGCGCAATTCGCTTCTTAGACGTTGTTCTAACCTGGGTGTGGAATAAAATCTATAACGGCGTGAATGTTTATAATATTGAACGNTTACAAGANGCCAANAAAGACAATGANATCATTTATGTGCCNTGTCACCGCAGNCACATCGATTATTTATTACTCTCNTATGTTCTTTACCACAANGGCTTGCAAGTNCCTCACATTGCCGCTGGGATTAACTTAAACATGCCTATTGCTGGNCCCATCTTACGTCGNGGCGGTGCATTCTTTATGCGTCGTACTTTTAAGGGTAATAAATTATACGCGGCCGTATTTGATGAATACCTACACTCNGTATTCAGTAATGGTTATTCAACTGAATATTTTGTTGAAGGNGGCCGTAGCCGAACTGGACGTACACTGAANCCTAAAGCTGGCATGCTCGCGATGACTTTAAGAAGTTATTTACGCGATTCAAGTAAGCCGATTATTTTTATGCCGGTTTACGTGGGTTATGAAAAAGTATTCGAATCCAACAGCTATCAAGGTGAGCTGAAAGGNAAGAAAAAGAANAAAGAAGGCCTAGGCAGTATCTTCGCTTCNCTGCGTAATATGAAACGATCTTTCGGTAAAGTNCGCGTAACTTTCGGCAACCCAATTAATTTTGATCAGCTTCTAGATGCTGAGCAGCCAAATTGGCGTGATGAGCGTAGCGAAAATAACTTCAAACCTGATTGGACGCCAAAAGTGGTTAATAAATTGGCCATTGAAGTAGCGACTCAAATTAATAATGCAGCCTCCGCAAACCCAATCAATTTAGTCGCTACGGGTTTACTAGCAACGCCTCACTTAGCTATGGATGCTCAATTGCTGGCTAATAAGCTAGATGACTATAAGAAGCTACTAGAAACACTTCCTTATACGGACTTAGTTGAAATACCAGAAGGTAACGGTAAAGACTGGATTGCCTATGCGGAAAATATGGGAATGATATCCATTGCCAAGCATAGCTTAGGTGAGATAGTACAAGCTGATGAGCACCAAGCAGTTTCATTAAGCTACTACCGCAATAATGTCTTCCATATTTTTGCAATGCCTTCTTTATTAGCCAGCTTATTTGTTAATAATCGAGATCATAACCTCGCAGAGATTCAAACTCTGTGTAAATTTCTATACCCCTTCTTTAAAGCTGAATTATTTTTACGNTGGGAATTAGAAGAACTACCTAAAGTTGTAGAAATTTGCTTGGGTGCCTTGGTTGATCTTGGCTTACTTGAACGTAACGGCGACCAATTCAGCCGCCCTGCTGCCAATTCAAATGAATATTTAAAACTCTCTGGTTTTGGTCAAGTTGCAATGCAAACCCAAGAGCGTTATTTCTTAACGTTATCGCTATTAAGAAAGATTGGCAGTGGCAATTCAACAGCGAAAGAACTGGAAGAGCAATCTTCTGCTCTTGCTTCGCGTATCTCAATACTTCATGGTATCAGTACACCCGAGTTTTTTGATAAGAACTTATTCCGTACCTTAATCGAGCAATTACTTAGCCAAGGTTTAATTCAACAGGATGAAGAAGAGCAACTTATCTTTGATGACAGCCTTACTACGATGACACTAGAGCTAGAGAAAGTATTAGATGCAAGCTTACGTCAGAGCATCCTACAGATCACTTGGCAGGAATCTTAATCGAGTATAAAGCGATGAAGGCGCTCTGACAGAGCGCCTATTAGTTTCACATGATTGTTAAGGTTTACTAAACTTCTTCTTTAGCGACAACCTTCGCTTTAGCATAAACATCAAAACGATTAGCCTTGCCTGCTAAAGTATAGCTAGGTTGCTTACCNGCTAAAGGCGGCGCTTTAGCTGGCCGCTTTACAACAATACGACAACGAGCAATGGCATCTGCTTGCGCCCATAACTCATCTTCATCTAAATCTGAACCTACCAATGACCGAAAGAGCTTCATCTCTTTCTTTGCTTCCGCAGATGCATTTGAATGTGGGAACATAGGATCTAAATACACAATGTCTGGCTGTTCATAACCCAGCTCAAACCAATCTCGTAAGAGCTCTATAGAATTACCTTGTAACAACTTCATTCGCTGCATGATATCAGCAATTTCTAATTCTTCCTGAGCACACTGCAAGCCACTTTTTAATAGTAAATAGACAACCGGGTGGCGCTCTATCAAAGTGACATCACAACCAAGGGTCGCCAATACAAAACCATCACGGCCAAGGCCNGCAGTTGCATCCAACACAGTCGGCTTATAAGCGCTACTAACACCCACCGCTTTAGCAATACTCTGCCCCTTTCCACCACCGTACTTTCGACGGTGAGCACTAGCACCACTTACAAAATCAACCAATACTGGCCCNGGCGCCTTTTTGCCTCCTTGCTGAAGGCTAATGCGTTGGCCATCAACCACCATAAAAAGACCTGCGCTCTGTAGCTGATCTATTTTTACTACATTAACCTGCCAGTCTTGAGACCAAGCAGNTAAATCAAACAAGTCCGTTTCTGANTGTTGAATTATTCCGTCCAGTAACGCCATTAAACAAACCACATCAACAAGATTGCACCCAAAGCTAAGCGGTAAATCACAAAAGGCAACATGCCAATACGATTAATCATAGCCAAAAAGAAGTATATACAAACATACGCACTGATCGCAGACAGCAATGCAGCCAAACCAATTTCCAGCCAATCAACCTGAGTAACTTGCTCGACCAAATCTTTGGTTTTTAATAAACCAGCGGCCAAAATAAGAGGTATCGAAATAAGNAATGAAAAGCGTGCCGCCGCCTCACGCTGAAAGCCTAAAAACAAAGCGGCCGTAATCGTAATACCTGAACGTGATGTTCCTGGTATTAATGCAAATGCTTGAAATACACCAATAATTAACGCTGCTATTAACGTCATCTGAACAATATCTTTATGCTCATTCGCCATACGATCTGCAGCAAGTAATAATAAGCCAAAGCCTATCGTTGCATAGGCAATAACCTCACNTGAACGAAAGTTTGACTCTATCCAGTCTCCATATACAAGCCCTACTAGCCCGGCGGGAATTGTTGCAATAACAATAGACCAAGCTAAACGCGCATTTGTATTCATGTTTTTAGAAAGGCCCGTCGTCAACCACCCTTGGGTTATTGAAACGACATCTCGGCGAAAATAAATGATAACCGCAGCTAATGTTCCTATATGTGTTGCCACATCAAATGCCAATCCTTGATCGGCCCAACCTAAGATTTGAGAAGGTAGAATCAAATGCGCAGAGCTGGAAATTGGCAAAAACTCAGTAAAGCCTTGCAGCAACGATAAAACAATTATTTGAATCAAATCCATTTTAAAAAATTCCTAATATTAAAGAGCTTCTAGGGATAAACACCACTGCTCAATTTTATGTTATCTAGTTATATTGCCATATCGTTAGGCAGTTATTTCTTAAGCAATGAAGGCTGCTCCGCCAGTTTTTTCCAGGCAACGGTATCTCGTAAATACACNGGCTGCTGATGTTCTGCCGTGGTAAATTCACCACTTTCCCACGCAGCTAATGCTAAATCCATCATACTTTCTGCCATTGCCGCTATCTCTTCATCAATAGTCTCTATTACAGGGGAGATCNGTGGCATTTGATCTATAAACTGAAAACCATCACCCGCACCTAGCCATGACAATTCTGAAACTGTTTCATTCGACACTAATGCTGACAGATCAACTTGCTCAGGTTTAGACAAACTATCAGCCACAATAGCCTCGAGACCATTACCTAATTTCTGATAGGCACTGTAAAAAACTTCGCCCATATGAGCATTCATAATCGCAACGACATGCTCAACTCCCTTGGTTTTCATCCCTTGCCAAGCCAGTGCCTTTAAGGAAGATATTCCATAAAGTTTGGCGCCTGTTGCTAGAGATAAGCCCTGAGCAACAGAAATCGCGATACGAAGCCCAGTAAATGAACCAGGGCCTTTGCCAAATGCAATACCATCAAGGTGCTTAGGCTTTATTCCTGCTTGCCCACAAAGCTCTTCAATCATAGGCATCAGCAGTTGCGCATGCTTTCGAGGTTGTAGCTCGGCAGCACTGTACAGAGTGCCATCGATACTAAGGGCCGCTGAACACCAAGAAGATGAGGCATCTAAAACGAGAATATTGCTCATTGAATTTACTAACATGATTAAGATTTGGCGCAGTATAACAAACACTGCCTAACATTTGAAAATTGAACAAAAAAAAGCCCCAGATTTTACTCCGAGGCTTTTGATGCTCAGCAAACAAGGTTGAAAGGCTAAAAGCCTATTCAGCCTTTATTTTTTAGCAGGACGACCACGACCAGCTTTTTTAGCTACTGGCTTTTTCTTAACAGCTGCTTTNTTCACAACAGCTTTCTTAGCCACTGGCTTTTTCGCGACTGCTGGCTTTGTCACTTTTTTAGCAACCGGCTTTTTTGCCGCTGGCTTCTTAGCTTTTTTAGCAGGTGCTGTTAACGCTTTCGCTTTAACTGCCAATTTTTTCACTGCAGCTTTAGCTTTTTTAGTTTCTTTAGTAGTTCGAACCTTCACTTTAGCGGCAATTTGACGCTCACGAGACTTAGTCCAAGAAACTTCAAAATCTGCTAATGCTTTCTTAAGATCTAATTCAGATTTTGCATTAAGAGAAGCTTCAAATTCAGCAACTACTGCTTTTGCTTTTGCTTCAGCTTCAGCGGCTTTAGAATTTATCTCTGCAACCTTTAAAGCAACTTTTGCATCGCGTAACTTAGCTTTAACTAACGAAAGCTTTTCTTTTTCTGCGCGCACTTTATTAGCAGCAGATACTGCAGCACGCTTAACCGCAGCTGTTGCCTTTGGTTTTACAGCTGATTTTTTTGCAGCGACTTGTTTTTTTACAGCAGCATCAATTTTAGCCTGTTGATCAGCAACTGCTTTTGTAGCTTTTTCAACAGCAACTAGAGCTTTAGCAACTGCAGGAGCAACCGCAACATTACTAACCGATTTCTTAGCAACGGATTTCTTAGCAACGGTTTTTTTAGCAACAGTTTTTTTAGCTGCTGCAGGGTTCTTTTTAGGTCTGCCCATTATTAATTCCTTGATTAGTAAATATGTTATTCATATTAAAATTAGCACAAATATAATTGCGCGGAAGCTTTCGACGTCAATAATAGTATTATTTAATCGTAAAAACCAAAAAAATGTATTATTTCAACAGATTTTCAATGAATTTCTTAATTATTTTTAATATTTAAGCCTATTTAAATATAAATAAGTTTTAATAATCTTATGTTAAGTATATTTAGCTTCAGCAATAATAATTCCGNTAAGTTTGTATATTCAGAATTCACATAAAAGGAAGTGCAAAGGTGGGATGTAATATTTTATTCATAATCGATGCTGATAGCGAAAGATTCATCCTGTTATCATCACATTTATAAAGAACCAAAAACTCTAACAATACTGAACGCCAGGCAAAAAAAAGACCCCTAAGGGTCTTCTTTTTATACTAATTATTTTTAAACATTAATTAGTATAATCAAGCACCTAGAGATTCCATCACCTTAGCAGTAATTTCCTCTAAAGAGCCCACACCAGGAACATGAACATACTTAGTCGAAGCATTTTCAGTTTCAAACTGCTTATAGAAAGCAACTAGTGGTTTAGTTTGGTCATGGTAGATACCCAAACGATTGCGAACAGTTTCTTCCGAATCATCTGCTCGATGAATAAGATCTTCACCAGTAACATCGTCTTTACCTTCCACTTTAGGTGGATTGTAAATTACATGATAAGTACGGCCAGATTCTTGATGCACACGACGGCCACTTAAACGGCCCACGATCTCTTCATCATCAACATCAATTTCAACAACGTAATCAATGGCAACACCGGCTGCAACCATAGCTTCAGCTTGAGGAATAGTACGAGGAAAGCCATCAAACAAGAAGCCATTTACACAATCACTTTCAGTAATGCGCTCTTTAACTAAGGCAATAATGATATCGTCAGATACCAAACCACCCGTTGTCATGATGTCCTTTACCTTCAAACCTAGTGGCGATTCAGCTTTCACTGCTGCACGAAGCATATCGCCCGTAGAGATTTGAGGAATATCATATTTCTCACAAATGAACTGAGCTTGTGTACCTTTACCCGCACCTGGGGCGCCCAATAAGATTACGCGCATGCGCTTCTCCTCATAATTTACTGAAACTGATATCGAGGCCAACTGTACAAAAAACAGTCAACCCATGAAAAAAATAGGCCTAACTTTACTCCGCCATCGGTTATTAATCAAGAGTTAGCCAGTATTGCGCATCCCTGCAGCAATACCAGTCATGGTAACCATTAAGGCTCGCTCTACTTCTTTTGCGTGATTCTCTGTGCGTGCACGCTGAAGTAACTCTGCTTGCAAGTAATGTAATGGGTCCGTGTAGGTCCCCCTAACTTGCATTGTTTGAGATTGAGCAAGGGTTTGTGAACCTTCACCTAAATTAGGTTTTATGAGCGACAAAGACTGCCCTATCTCTGATAATCGCTGACGTAATTGCTCACCAATAGGCCTCAATTCATCAGTGACTAATTGCTGGTCATAGTAGGCTGCAATATCAACATCTGTCTTACCTACAATCATATCTAGCATATCGATATAGGTCGCAAAGAAAGGCCATTCTTGATACATGGTTTTCAATAGCTTAGTTTTTTCATTATCTCCCTGAACTAAGTTGCTTGATTCTGAACCTTCTAATTTAGAAGCACCCCCAGTAACTTCTGCTAACGCTTGGTCGGCTCCCAGCCATGCAGGTACCATTAGTCGAATTTGCATCCACGCAAAAATCCAAGGAATCGCTCGTAGAGATTCGATACCACCACTCGCTTTTCGTCTTGCTGGGCGACTTCCGAGCGCTAACTTTCCAAGTTCTTGCTCTGGGGTGGCCGATCTAAAATACGGTACAAAGTCTTTATCTTCTCGCACCAACTTTCTATAAGAGAGAACACTACTTTGAGCCATTGATTCCATTAATTTACGCCAATCATCCTCCGGGGCTTTGGGAGGCAATAGTGTGGCTTCAAGTACAGCAGCCAAATAAATCTTTAAGCTNCGTAAAGCAACAGAAGGAAAACCAAACTTAAATCGAATCATTTCCCCTTGTTCTGTCACCCGTAAACGACCTTTCACTGACCCCGGTGGTTGCGCCAAAATTGCACGCTGAGCAGGGCCACCACCTCGACCTACTGTACCGCCACGGCCATGAAACAAGGTTAACTCTATTCCGTGGTTTAAAGCACAACTAACCAGTTCTTCTTGAGTTTTATATTGCGCCCAGGCTGCAGCCATATTACCTGCATCTTTCGCAGAGTCTGAATACCCGATCATGACTTGTTGATTCAGACCGCAGTAGTCTTTATACCAAGGTAAGGAGAATAAATTATCCATTCGTTGCGCTGCGAACTGAAGATCATCCAATGTTTCGAATAACGGCACAATCGGCAGTCGTCGTTCAACTCCACTGGCTTTTAGTAACAGCGCAACTGATAAAATATCAGAAGGCTCACTGGCCATAGAGATAATATAATTAGCAATGCCTTGACCACCCTGCTCAGCAATTACCTGCATAGTTTTTAAAACTTCATTACAATCATCGCTGGGCTTCCAAAAAACATCTTCCGTGATTTCATATTGTGCTTTCGTTAAAGAACAATTGGCAGCCTGCTTTGGCAATAGAGGTCTTTTGCTGGCTAATTCTTTTAATAGAAATTGCTGCTTTTTGTTTTCATCCCAACTTAAGTAATCACCTAATTGATAAAAATCACACAGCTCGGCAATAACCTGACTATGGCGATTCGATTCCTGACGTATATCCAAACGAGTTAGCGTTAAACCAAAACACGCCATACGACGAATAACGTCTAATAAATCACGATTGGCAATACCTGACATACCAGTTTCACATAAAGACTTATAACAAAGTGATAAAGGTTTAAATAAAGTATCTATGTCATCGATATGCGGCAGACTGCTGTGACTTTTTAGACGTGCGCTTTCCCCAGCCCAAACTTTTGTTTGCTTTAACTTCTGTTTTAACTGATTTAAACATTCACGGTAGGGCTCGTTAGATTCCCCCACAAAGGCTTTTAATTCATCCGATGCCTGGACCATCGATAACTGAGTACTTAATTCATTTAAATCTCGTAAATAAAGATCAGCCGCCATCCAGCGTGCTAAATATAAAACCTCACCCGTGACATTTGCGGTCACATTAGGATTACCATCACGATCTCCTCCCATCCAAGAGGCAAAGTGAATTGGGCAAACATCAAGCTCTAAAGATTTCTCACCTTTTGNTACTAGTTTTTCATCCAACTCTCGCATTAGTTTTGGGATCGCTTGCCAAAGAGAGTTTTCTATAACAGCNAAACCCCATTTGGCTTCATCTACTGCTGTTGGACGTTGCTGACGAATTTCGTCAGAGCGCCAAATTTCAGCGATCAAATTGTTAAGCTGTTGATGATATTCATTTCGTTTCGGGTGATTATCACGAATATCATCGAGAACTTGTAAAACTTCTACGATCTCATCGTATTTTTGAATTAAGGTGCGTCGGATAATTTCAGTAGGATGGGCTGTTAGTACCAGTTCGACATCAAGATTACACAGTTCATTGTTCAACTGTGTCCCTTTAAGCTGCTTTAATATTGCACTAAAAACATCATCAAGAATAAAATCTACACTGTCACTGTCTGCATCTTGGCGACGCCAACTAAGAGAATGTTGCTGTTCGGCAATATTGGCCAAATTGAGAAATTGACTAAAGCCACGAGCGACAGGAACTAGCTCATTATCTTTTAGTCCTTTTAATAATGTGATTAATGCAGCTTTATCATCATCACTGCCGTTATGAGCGCGCTTTGATTGGTTGCGAATTTGTTCAATTAACTTAAAGATTTCATCGCCACAATCATCGGCAATCGTTTCTCCTAGGCTGTAACCTAGGCTGCGTACTTTGTCACGTAATAGCGGATCCAGCTCTTGCATATTAAGTCCTTCTAGCATATCGCGATGGTTGAAACTCTCCTTAAGCATAAATCAATTTTAATCGAACTGCTGCAATCCTTCGCAATTGACCACATTTAGACAATTCACGAACTTTTATTGACTACTTTGACCATAAACAACTGTTTAGTAACACTTTGTTATTTTAGAAACAACGGTGCTTTTTAGCGTCTATTCTAAACAGACATGAGAATGAAATTTAAGGGTTGGTCATGAAGTTAAATAAGTTAATGCAATACTGGGAAAAAGAATTTGCAGGGCAATTAAGTGAAGAAGGTTATCAGATTAAGCTATCGGAGGAAGATGCTGCCCGCTTAGAGGCTTTAAGTGAAATGTTTCCTAAATACCCGCAAGAAAATTTATTACGCGACCTCATTCATAGTGCACTGAATGAACTCACCAGTAGCTTTCCTTATGTAGAAGGTAAAGAAGTTATTGCCCGTGATGAAGAAGGTGACCCTATGTATGCAGACATAGGTCCAACGCCTACATTTCTTACTCTGACTCGTAAGCACCTAAAGCAAATCCATGAGTCAAAGAAAACACCGGCACATTAATTTATCAAGATAGCGCCTTTAAATTATTGCTCGTCATTCGCAGCTGTTATATTAGCCAGCAGCTGCGGATGTAAGCGCTTGGCTTCTTGCCAAGCCGTTTCCATTTCATAATCAGAAACCTTATTTTCGTTACCCAATTCCAACGTTCGTCCTGTCTTTGCCAAATACCTTTCAGCAATACTATAGCGCTCACTAAAGCGTTTATTGGTATCCATTAAAGCCTGCTCTGGATTAACACCAAGGTGGCGGGCAACATTAACAACCGCAAACAGTAAATCACCAACTTCGTGGTTCAAACGTGTCGGATCTGCAAGTGGAATTTCTTCTTCAACTTCTTGAAGCTCCTCGCGAACTTTATCTAAAACCCCCGCAATTTCGCTCCAATCAAACCCACGTAAAGAAACCGTTTTTTGGATTTTATCTGCTTGACTCAATGCAGGTAGAGAACGAGGTATGTCTTGCAAGTATTCAACTAGCTCAAGGCCATCCGTTACCTTAAGCGGCTTAGAAGACCGAGTTGCTTTTAATGCTTTTTCTTGTGCTTTTATGACTTGCCACTGAGCTTTAATTTCTGCTTCGCTAGGGCAACTATTCGGCGCACGCTGATCTTTTAGGTTTCCTTGGGGGAAAACATGGGGGTGTCGACGTATAAGCTTTGTCACCAAGATATTAATAACTGATGAAACATCAAACAGCTCTTTTTCAGCACCAAGCTGACTATAAAAAATCACTTGGAAGAGTAAATCACCAAGTTCTTCTTCAACATGAGNCCAATCTTTCTCACCAATCGCTTGAGCCACTTCATGAGCTTCCTCAATCGTGTGGGGAATTATCGAATCAAAAGTTTGCTGAATATCCCAAGGACAACCCGTATCTGGGTCGCGTAAACGTTGCATAAGATAGATAAGATCTGAAAGATCATAACGGTAATCACTTGAATCACTCATAAATCCTACCCATGAGTTCGTGCTCGGCGTACAGTCAACACATTTGGCAGCTGATTTAATTTATTCAAAACTCTACCGAGTTTCGACAAACTATCAATTTCAATCGTAATTTGCATATGTGCCAGATGATCTTTCTGCTCAGACTTAGTATTCACTGCAACAACGTTCACGTCGCTATCTGCCAAAACTAAACTAACGTCACGTAATAAACCAGTACGATCATAAGCACTAATATCAATATCAACCGGATACATTTGACTGACTTTGCCACCCCAACTCACCGCTAAAATNCGTTGCGGCTCAGTCATTTCATGGTTCATTAAATTATCACAGTCTTGGCGATGCACGCTGACACCCCGCCCAAGTGTTACATAACCAGCAATGTCATCTCCAGGAACAGGTTTACAGCAAGGCGCAATACTCGTCAGTAAATGACCAACACCTTGAATCGATATATCACCTTGCTTTGTTGTTACTGTTGGCGTTTTTAATAATGGCAACTCTTGCTGCGGCTGCTTAATCTCATTTTGACGTGTAATGTGACTAACAACCTGCCCAAGACGAACGTCACCTGCACCAATTGCAGCAAACAAATCTTCTGCCGTCTTCATATTCATCGCAGTAGCGACTTCTGACAGGGGGACTCGTGCTAAATCAAGACGATCAAGCTCACGCATCAATAGCTGACGGCCTTCTTCCTGATTGGTATCTTTCGCTTGTAGCTTAAACCAATGTGCAACCTTCGCGCGAGCGCGGGCGGTATTTATATAACCAGAATCTTGATTCAACCAATTACGGCTCGGGCGAGCTTCTTTACTGGTTAAAATNTCAACCTGCTCACCTGTTTTTAGGTGATGAGTTAACGGTATAATTCGGCCATTAACTTTCGCCCCACGAGTTCGGTGACCAATTTCAGTATGCACTCGATAAGCAAAATCGATCGGAGTTGCATCTGGGGGTAAATCAACAACGTGGCCTTCAGGAGTAAATACATAAATTCGATCAGGGTTAATATCTGAGCGCAAGTCGCTCATCAACTCAGGTAGATCACCAATTTCTTCATGCCATTCCACAACCTGTCGCAACCAAGCGATTTTTTGTTCATACGCTTGATCTTTTTCGTTGGTATCCGTGCCTTTGTATTTCCAATGAGCACAGACGCCCAATTCAGCATCCTCGTGCATGTCTTGGGTGCGAATTTGCACTTCCATACCCTTACCTTCAGGGCCAATAACTGCAGTATGTAATGACTGATACCCATTTTCTTTAGGGTTAGCAATATAGTCATCAAATTCATGTGGGATATGGCGCCACAGAGAATGGACGATCCCTAATGCAGCATAACAATCACGAACCGTCGGCACCAAAACTCTCACAGCACGTACATCATAGACTTGTGAAAATTCAATGTTTTTACGCTTCATTTTGCGCCAGATACTGTAGATATGTTTTGCTCGGCCATTAACCTCACATTCAATACCTGAGCCTTCCAACTGTTCCGTTAATGTGGCAACAATATCAGCAATATAATCCTGACGAGCTAAACGCTTCTCATCTAACAAGGTAGCAATTTTTTGGTAAGCAAGAGGCTCTAGATAACGAAACGATATATCTTCAAGCTCCCATTTCAGGTGCCCAATACCCAATCGATGCGCTAAGGGACCATAGATATTGAATACTTCGCGGGCAACTTTAGTGCGTTTATCTTGTGGGGCATCTTTAACCGCACGAATCGCTGCGGTTCTTTCGGCTAACTTGATTAGTGCAACGCGCACATCATCGATAACTGACACCAGCATTTTTCGCAAGTTATCAACTTGATCTTCACGCTGGCCTAATACTGTTTCATCTGACGTGTTTTGTACCGCACTGATCGCCGCCATGCGTAAAACGCCCTCAATAAGGGTCGCGACTTCATCATCGAAGTCTTTACGAACTTGAGCAAGGGACAATCGTCCTTCACGCACAGCTCGATACAGAATCGCCGCTAATATAGATGCTTCATCCAGTTGCAGCTCAGCCAATATCTGAGCCATTTCAAGGCCCATTTGGGCGCTATCAATTGTCCAATAGGTGCTATTTTCTACAGCATCTTCAGCAATGATTTTGGCGACAACTAAAGCGTGCCTCAGTGTTTCAGGCTCTAAAATATCCGCTTCTGTACATATTTTATCTAACCAAGCATCAACATTAACTTTACCGTCGTGCTTTAAGGGTTGGTCATCTCTTACTTTTACCACGAGATGCTCCTTTCTCTTTGGTTTTAGTTTTCATGCGATCATCCATCATCTTGCGACGCCCTTGGCTACTTTTACTTGCGGGCACTAATAACACCATAGTTTCGATGTGATGGGTATGAGGAAACATGTCTAAAATTGTAATCTGTTCAATATCAAAATCGTGGCTTAGGTTTTTCAAATCTCGTGCCAAAGTCGCAGGATCGCAAGACACATAAACCATACGCTTAGCTTTACGCTTAATCAGCTCATCCATACAAGCACTGGCGCCTGCTCTGGGCGGGTCCAATAAAACATAATCAGGGTTCGGTAAGCCTGNTAGACTAGCGCTATTCGACAAATCCGCTTTATGTGCAATCAAACCCCGACCATCTTGATTTGAACCTTTGCCCAACTGCTGCGCATGATAGTCAATAGCGCGCACCATTTCATCGCTTACTTCCACGGCATCAACAATCGCGTCTTCTGCTAAAGGGACTGAAAAGTTACCGTGTCCGGCAAATAGATCCCAAACATGAGAACCTGCCTCTGGAGCCAACCAATCTTTCGCTTTAGCGACCATTAACTGATTAACTTCTGAGTTTACCTGAACAAAATAATCAGGATGTATACTCAAGTCATGACCGAGTACGTTATGTGTTAACGGACTCATCTGGTCATTAACCCCAACTAATGGTTGTTCATCATCTGGGCGAATATAAATATCAATATCTAATTCCATAGCCCAACTTTGAAGTCGCTGCTGGTCATTGGTGCTGAGTTTTTTGAGCACTCTAAAGACCAAGACTAAGCGTTCACTCGCTTGTAAGATTTCAATATGGGAGAAACGAGATACACCTTCAAGCTGAGTTAGACGACCACGCCAAGCTTTCCAATCAAGTGCAGGATGTTCGACCAAAACAGGGCAAATATCGATATTGGTTAACTGGTTGCTGTTACTTTCCCTAAAGCCAATAACAACATCATGATTCGCTTTATGATAACGGATGCCTAAACGCGCGCGTCGGCGATAATGCCATTGCTGACCACCCAATAACGGTGACTGCCAGTTATCGACCTCAATACCTTGACGGCTGAGTTCTCGGGCAACTCGTTGCTGTTTAAGCTCAACCTGCTGGGGATAATCTAAGTGTTGCAGGTCGCATCCACCACAGCGTTTATAATGAGGACAAGCAGGCTCAATTCGATGCTCACTGGCTTTCTCAATCGACACTAAACGACAAAACCAGATTTTTCGTTTGCGTTCTAGCATTTGTGCAACAACGGTTTCTCCTGGCAAAGCTCCAGGTATGAAATANACGTCGCGCCCAGAGCGCGCAATGCCGTGTCCGTCTGATGCAAGGTCATGCACGGTTAAAGTCAGTGTTTTATTCACGTTGGCCTACAAAATCGATCGTTTGCAGATAAGTGGGGGCGAATTACAGTAATTCAATTCAACTTACATTTTATAACAAAGGTATAAGCTTAAAGAATGACGAACAATCACCTCAATCCNCCCCTCAACTAACGTAGCTTAAGGTTAAGAGAAAACACCGGTTGATAAGTAACGATCACCTCTATCACAAATAATCGCAACAATGATGGCATTCTCAACCTGCTTACTCAGCTGTAATGCCCCTGCAACAGAGCCACCAGAGGATACCCCACAAAAGATCCCCTCTTGAGTCGCCAAAGCTTTCATCGTGCGCTCGGCATCTTCTTGGCCAATATCAATAACCTGATCCACTCGACTGGCTTCAAAGATAGTCGGCATGTACTCTTTCGGCCAGCGGCGTATGCCTGGGATACTTGCCCCTTCTTGAGGCTGCAAACCAACAATTTGAACTTCCGAGTTTTTCTCTTTCAAAAAACGCGACGTTCCCATAATCGTACCTGTGGTTCCCATTGCACTGACAAAATGAGTGACTTGCCCTTGGGTTTGCTGCCAAATTTCAGGCCCCGTAGTTTCATAATGTGCTAACGGATTATCATTATTACCAAATTGATTCAGTACTTTACCCTTGCCTTCCGCTTCCATGGTTAAAGCAAGATCACGAGCACCTTCCATGCTCTGCTCTTTAGTGACCAGAATCAGTTCAGCGCCATAAGCTTCCATAGCCCAGCGGCGCTCCATGCTTAAATTATCAGGCATAATCAATACCATGCGATAGCCTTTAATCGCTGCAACCATAGCCAAAGCGATGCCAGTATTACCGCTGGTTGCTTCAATTAATGTATCGCCTGATTTAATTATCCCTCTTTGCTCAGCCTTAACGATCATGCTTAACGCCGCTCGATCTTTCACCGAGCCTGCTGGGTTATTCCCTTCAAGCTTCAATAAAATAGTATTACTACTGTCCTGATTTAAACGCTGTAAACGAACTAATGGCGTCTGGCCGATGCAAGCATCAATGGTTGGGTATACAATATGGGCCACAAATACATCCTATTTAACGAATACATATAACTAAAGCGTTAGATACTAAGCTGGATTCTATACGATTTGTAATATCGAATCGAAATTTGCTTATAATCATTATTACTAGCATTTAATTTCACCATCACTTTATTGCGTGCTGGGCTAATGGACAAAGAATGAAAAACTGGAAGTTACAACACCGAATTCTTACCTTGGTAGTGTTACCTGGACTAATCGTTTCATTATTCTTAGGTGGTTTATTTATCAACCAACGAATGAACGATTTAGATCATTTATTACAGGAACGTGGATTAGCCATCGCAAAGCAGGCAGCTTCTACCAGTGAATACGGCGTTATATCCGGTAATATTGATACACTGCAAAATCTTGCGAATAATTTATTGGAAGAACGCGATTTACGGGCCGTTCGCATCATTAATAAAGACAGCCAAGTATTAGCTAATGCTGGCCCTAAAATGGCAAACAGCCCTATTGGCAACACTCAGTTGAAAGATCAACATTTACAATTGATGCACACAAGCAGCACCATTCGAATTAAAGCACCGATATTTTCACAAAATATCATTCTGTCATCCTCTTCGGCATTTCAACAGGCTAAAATTAGCCCAAACACAGGCAATCTCCTTGGTTGGGTTGAAATAGAGCTTTCTCTAGCGAATACTAAAATTGCTAAATACCAACATCTTGCCACCAGTATTGCGACAGTATTAATCACATTAATTCTTTGTTTAATTTTAGCGATCCGAATGAGTCGCAGCATCTCTCATCCAATACAAGTCATGGTGGACAGCGTTGACAAGATTAGTGATGGAAAAATCGATACCCGTGTCCATATTAACAGCGGTGATGAATTCCAAACTCTGGCTTCGGGTATTAATGCCATGGCAATTGCTATTCAACGCACAAAAGCCGAGCACCAACAAAATATTGAACAAGCGACCCACGATATTAGAGAAACGCTAGAAACCATTGAAGTTCAAAATATTGAATTGGACATGGCACGGAAAGAAGCGCTAGAAGGTAGCCGTATTAAGTCTGAATTCTTAACAAACATCAGCCATGAAATTCGCACACCACTCAGTGGTATTTTAGGCTTCACCCGTATTTTATTAAAAGACCAGTCGGACCAACGAAAAACAGAACATCTAAAAACAATTGAAAAATCGGCTAATGGCCTGCTAACCATCATTAATGATTTATTGGATTTATCTAAAATTGATGCGGGTAAACTAGTACTCGAAAATATCGATTTTAACCTTCGAGAAACCTTAGAAGAGGTACTTACTCTTAGCGCCCCTGAAGCACAAATGAAGTCTCTTGAATTGGTTAGTTTAATCTATTCAGATGTCCCTCCATTCTTAATTGGTGATCCTCTTCGCATCAAGCAAGTACTGACCAATCTTATTTCAAACGCAATTAAATTTACACCTGAAGGCAATATCACTATTCGTGTTTTAATCTTAGATGAAGATGAAAATCAAGCTACGATTAAATTCGAAATAACGGATACAGGGATTGGCCTCAACGACGCACAACAAGAAAAAATATTTAACGCTTTTAGCCAAGCAGACTCAAGCACGAGCCGCCAATTTGGTGGGACTGGCTTAGGCTTAGTCATCAGTGAGCACTTAGTCTCTGCTATGCAAGGAGATATTGGGGTCTTAAGTGAAGAAGGTGAAGGGGCAACATTTTATTTTTCTGCGACGTTAAAAAAATCTCGTAAACAAGCATCGCCGTTAACTGAATTAAAAGAACAACAACTGCTAGTTATGGATTCAGCTTCTAATACACGCTTAAGCATTACTCACTTATTAGAACAATGGAACATTCGCTATTACGATACCGATAACCACGATATTTTGTTACAAACTTTATTACGCAAACAACAAAATAACGATCCCGTGGATGCGGTTATTGTAGGTCTAAGCAGAAAAGAACTTTACAACAGTGATACAGCAAAACTGTTTAAAAATATTAACAGTTACAATGTGCCTATTGTGGCATTAATTAATACCGTCGTATCAAAAGAACTTGAATACGCACAAACACTTGGAGCAACACAATCGCTATCCAAACCCTTACAAAGCACTCATTTATTTAATTCGCTATGCATAAGCCTAGGGAAAGAACGACACTCGCATACTGAAATAAAGCGCGAACAAGTTCCTGCACCGACCATTCTTACCGTAGATGACAATGAGGCGAACCTTAAATTAGTCACTGTATTATTAGAAGATATGGGAATTAATGTTATTGCTGCCGAAAGCGGCCCGCAGGCATTAATTGCAATAGAAGATCATAAAATTGACATGATTTTTATGGACATTCAAATGCCTGGAATGAATGGGCTAGAAGCTACAAAGCTCATTCGTAAAACAAAAGCACCTAACGAACTTCCCATCATTGCTTTAACAGCTCACGCAGTTGCAGATGAAAAAGATAAAATTTTAAAAGCGGGAATGAATGACTACCAAACCAAGCCCATCAATAATGATCAACTCGTTCGTACTATCGAACGCTGGACCGGTTTTCAGTGCCCTGAAGAAGTGATTATAAAACCGGAAATACCGCTTCAAATAAATCTGCCAATTGAAACTCAGTCACAAGATGCCTGCGTTATCTTCGACCCCAAAGATGCTATGCGTTTAGCAAACTATAAAATTGATCTAGCCATTGATATGTTCTCGATGATGCTTGAAAGTCTGACAGATGATTTACTAGAGATTCAATCACTGTGGCAACTTCAACAACAGCAAGAATTACTGCAATGTATCCATAAGGTTCATGGCGCAACCCGCTACTGCGGAACACCTTGTTTAATGCATACAATGGAACAGCTAGAAACAGAATTGAAAAATCAGGAGTTAGTCGACTGTGAAGGGCTCTATTTACAAGCAATTGAGTCGATTATTGACCTTCAGCAATGGGCTCAAGAAAACCCTTGGCAAGAAATTCTGCAAAAGGTTGAACAACCAACCGTTAAAACTAGCGATTAAATTAACCTGAATAAATTAACTTAAGACGGCGAAAGCGAGGATCATATCGCCTTCGTCACTTAGGCTAAGCATCACCTGACCGCCACCTAATTCCTTTGCTCTGATCAAAGCCTGTCCAGTCAATGCTACCACGGGCTTTCCTGCATCATCTGAGCTGATCTCCATTTGCTGAAAGCCAATACCCTTGGCTATCCCAGTTCCTAGGGCTTTGGCAACCGCTTCTTTTGCGGCAAAGCGTTTAGCTAAATAATTAATAGACTGATCTCGACTGGCCCAGACAGCTAACTCGTCAACGGTTAAAATCCGCTGAGCAAATCGCTCTCCTTGCTTATCAAATACGCTAGAAACTCTTCGTTGATCTAGCAAATCAGTGCCAATGCCTTTGATAGTCATATCCGCCTATGATTCAGCATATCGGATCAAATCGCGCATTTCCTTCACCGCATCTTTTAAGCCAACAAAAACAGCGCGAGCGATAATGCTATGACCAATATTCAATTCGTTAATTCCAGGAATCGCAGCAATTGCCTCAACATTGTGATAATGCAGACCATGACCTGCATTCACAATTAACCCCTGCTCTAATGCATAAGCAATGCCTTCTTTTAATATTTCAAGCTCTGCTGCTTGCTGCTGAGGGGTTTCAGCATCAGCATAAGCACCCGTGTGAATTTCAATGGCGGGCGCACCACAACGTACCGCAGCATCAATTTGAGCTTTGTCAGCATCAATAAATAATGAAGCTTCACTATTAATCGCAGCCAAACGCTCACAAGCTGATCTAATCGCAGCTTCATTACCAATAACGTCTAAGCCCCCTTCTGTCGTAAGCTCTTCACGCTTTTCTGGTACTAAACAACAATGTTCAGGTTCAACTTCTTCTGCAAGTTCTAGCATGGCTTCTGTTACAGCCATCTCAAGATTCATACGGGTATTCAAGACTTCTTTTAAAACGTATACATCGCGTGTTTGTATATGGCGACGATCTTCTCGTGGATGAATCGTAATACCATCAGCACCGGCCTCTTCTGCAACCAATGCCGCTTGTACTGGATCTGGATAACGCGTGCCGCGTGCTTGGCGAAGCGTCGCAACATGATCAATATTAACCCCTAATAAAACCCGTGTTTTTGCCACAATAATCACCCTGAAAGTTGGTTAATTTTCTAATTATGCATCCGTTAAATGAAGGCCACTATTTCCCTCACAACATTTATTTTCTATATATTTTAATGATTAAAATTTCTTAAAAAGCTCTCGACTGGAAAGAGGCTTATCACCCAGTAATGGTTGTAATGCTAGTCTAGCGATTTGTTTTGCTACTTTCCAACTTAACTCATGTCCCCAATCATCTTTAGCCACCGCTAAAATGGCTTCGCCAGGGAAACTTTTCTGCCTACCATAAGTATTTTTATCACCACCATAAGCTTGTACATCAATAGCTTTAAACCCAGATTGAGGATCAAAGTAATAATGCTGTTGAGGCTGAATATCTCGACAATCACTGTCTTGTTGCCAATTATATTGATAACCCAAAATGGCCAACAAATGAAATTCAAAACGACGCAGTAATGGTTCGGACTGCTGATCAGTATCCAAGGCTAGTAAACCGTGTAAGGTTTGCTGATAAACCGTAAACAACTCTGCCTGAGGTTCAGCCTGCCAAGTTAAACGCATAATCAATTCATTAAGATAGAACGCACAATAAAGATTTCGACCTTTTAAAGAATGACCTTTGGTATCGTTAAAATTGGAATAATTAATTTCTACGTACTGACAATATTTTAGATTACCGCGCCCAGAAAATTGCATCTGATAAGGGGTAAAAGGTTGTAGCGGAGGATTTTTTTTATTAACTCGATAAAGCGCTGAAAAACGTCCTTGTTTTTCACAAAATAAATCTAAGAGCTGACTGCTTTCGCGATAAGGTTTACGATGCAACACATAATAGATTTGCTTAACATCACTTATAGTAGGTTCGCTTTTACTTAAATGGGTTTGGCTTAAGTTGTTGTTTGAATCGCTCTGCATGAATCAGTCACGCCTCAGTTGGCTATACCGGCTTAATCTAAGCCGTCATAACCCAAACTTTTTAGAGCACGCTCACTATCTGCCCAACCGGATTTCACTTTCACCCAAGTATTCAGCATCACCTTACACTCGAACATTTCTTCCATATCCAAACGTGCATCACGTCCAATTTGCTTAATACGGCTGCCTTTATCACCAATAATAATGTGCTTTTGGCTTTGGCGATCAATCAAGATAGCCGCACTGATAACCAGTAAGTTATCTTCATAGCGAAACTCTTCAATTTCAACAGTCATTGAATACGGTAATTCATCACCTAACTGACGCATTATTTTTTCGCGTACAAGTTCTGCTGCTAAAAAGCGAGAGCTTCGATCGGTAATCTGATCTTCTGGATAAAAATGCTCACCTTTAGCAATAAAGCTGGCAATAATACTTTCTAAACGATCAATGTTATGACCTGTTTTTGCACTCATAGGAACGATATGTGCAAAATTTCCTTTCTCGTCTAGTTTCTGCAAGTACGGCAATAAGTCTTCTTTATCTGCTAAGAAATCAATTTTGTTGACTGCTAGAATCACGGGACACTTAACGTACTGTAAAGACTTTAGAACCATCTCATCTTCACTGGTCCACTTAGTACGGTCGATCATAAACACAATTGCATCAACATCTTTAACAGCGGTTAATGCTGCTTTATTCATGTAACGATTTAACGCTTTATCGTGATTTTCATGCATTCCAGGTGTATCAACATAAACCACCTGCACATCATTTTCGGTTTTAATACCAACGATTTTATGTCGTGTAGTTTGTGGCTTACGAGAAGTAATGCTGAGCTTTTGGCCCAATATAAAATTCAGTAAGGTAGATTTACCTACGTTTGGTCGCCCAATAATAGCAACGTATCCGGAGCGTTCTGCTGTTTCGTGTTCTTCAGTGATATTATCCACGGTTTCTATTCCTCACCAACTTCTAGGGTGATACCTAAAAGTTTTAACGCTTGTGCCGCTGCTTCTTGCTCGGCGATTCGTCGGCTGGCACCCTGTCCGACAATTGGATTTTCTAAATCGTTTACAACACAGCTCACTTTAAATAGCTGCTCATGAGCGCTGCCTGCAATACTTAATACATCATATTTAGGCAAAGGTTGCTGCTTGCCTTGTAGGTGCTCTTGCAATCGAGTTTTCGGATCTTTTAACGGGTCACTTAAGCTCAGTTGCTCTAGGCGCGAGTCATACCACTGAAGGATTTTATTTTTTACAGTGGCCATGTCTGAATCAAGATATATAGCACCAATAATGGCTTCAACAGTATCGGCTAAAATTGATTCGCGTCGATGACCACCGCTTTTCATTTCGCCAGTGCCTAGATGTAAAAAGTCACCTAAACCAAAATCACGGGCTAACTCAGCCAAGGTAACACCCTTAACCATACGAGCACGCAATCGGCTTAATTTGCCTTCTTTTGCTTCTGGGAATTTGATGAATAATGCTTCAGCAATGACTAGATTAACAATCGAGTCGCCTAGGAATTCGAGGCGCTCATTATTTTTACCACCACAGCTGCGGTGAGTTAACGCCAATTCTATTAACGATGTGTCAGAAAAGGTGTAGTCAATACGCTGACTTAGCTTTAATAATGGATTATTCACGGCTTAGTAACTGTACTCGTGATTAAAAGTAAGTGTGATATCAACATTAGACATCACATGTTCACGGCGTTCGTATTGCCAAGTTAGATTAATTTGGCCTTTTTTCTTCGTAATAACCAACTCATTGATCGGAATAGTTCGTAAACGATTGATATCCAAACGACTTCCAATCAACTTTCGGACTTCTTTAGTTGTCGTATCAGGATGAATAACTTGCGGTAAATCATCTAAAATACTTACCAGTATTCTATCGTCCCAATGCAAAGAAAAAATACGTACAAGAAAATTCAATGAAAAAACCAGTAAAACTAAAAAAGCGAATATCGCAATCAAAGATGCTCCACCTTGCTTAGACTGGAATTGAAAATTTTGTTTAGCCATTATTAATCATCTACCTTAAGTACTGCTAGGAAAGCAGACTGTGGAATTTCCACATTACCAATCTGCTTCATACGTTTCTTACCGTCTTTCTGTTTCTGCAATAACTTCTTCTTACGACTGATATCGCCACCGTAACATTTAGCCGTTACGTTCTTACGCATGGCTTTAATGTTAGTACGAGCAACAACTTGTGCACCCATCGCTGCTTGAATTGCAACATCGTACATTTGACGAGGAATCAATTCTTTCATTTTCTCGGTTAAAGCACGACCACGACTGCGAACATTATCGGTATGTAGAATAACCGCTAGTGCATCAACACGTTCGCCATTCACTAAAATATCCAAACGCGTTAGTGGTGCAGGCGAAAAGTGGCTAAAACTATAATCCAATGAAGCAAATCCACGACTTACTGACTTTAAACGGTCGAAAAAGTCCATCACAACTTCAGCCATAGGGATTTGATAAGTCAGTGATACTTGGCTACCCACATACTGCATATCTTTTTGCACGCCTCGTTTACCGACGCACAAGGAGATGACATTGCCCAAAAACTCTTGCGGAACAAGAATACTCACATCGGCGATAGGTTCGCGCATTTCTTCGATTGTCCCCGCATCAGGAAGCTTAGACGGGTTATCGATCTCAATGATATTACCCTTACGATCAACCACTTGATAAATAACGGTAGGTGCCGTGGTTATCAAATCAAGATCATATTCACGCTCTAAGCGTTCTTGAATAATTTCCATGTGCAGCATTCCTAAGAAACCACAGCGGAAACCAAAACCTAATGCATCNGAACTTTCNGGTTCNAAGAAAAGCGAAGCATCATTCAAAGATAANTTATCAAGGGCATCACGGAAGTTTTCAAAATCATCNGAGCTNATTGGNAATAANCCTGCATATACCTGAGGCTTAACCTTTTGAAAACCCGGNAATGATTCAACATCAGGGGTNTTNGTATGNGTAATCGTATCACCTACAGGCGCGCCATGAATGTCCTTAATACCCGCTACCATGTAGCCTACTTCACCCGCTTTCAATATTCCGGTAGGAGTACGCTTTGGAGTAAAGATACCGACGCCATCAGCACCGTGATCACGCCCGGTAGATAACATACGAATTTTATCGCCTTTACGCAGAGTACCNCTGGTAATTCTTACCAAAGATACAACACCTAAGTATGGGTCGAACCAAGANTCGATAATAAGAGCTTGTAAATCNCCCTCTGGGTCACCTTCTGGCGGCGGGATCAACTTAACGATTTCTTCTAATACACCNTCAACATTCAAGCCGCTTTTTGCAGAACAGCGAACTGCTTCAGAAGCATCAATACCAATAATTTCTTCAATCTCTTCTGCAACGCGATCAGGATCGGCCTGAGGCAAATCCATCTTATTGAGTACGGGAACAACTTCGAGTCCCTGCTCAATGGCGGTGTAGCAGTTAGCAACTGATTGTGCTTCTACACCTTGTGCAGCATCAACCACCAATAGCGCACCTTCGCAGGCCGCTAAAGAACGGGATACTTCATAGCTAAAATCTACGTGGCCCGGTGTATCAATAAAGTTAAGCTGATAGGTTTCTCCATCGAGCGCTTTATAATCCAAGGTAACACTTTGCGCTTTAATCGTAATACCGCGCTCACGCTCGATATCCATTGAATCAAGCACCTGCGCCTGCATTTCACGCTTAGATAAACCCTCACAGTGCTGGATAAAACGATCAGCCAGAGTGGATTTACCATGGTCAATATGGGCAATAATAGAAAAGTTACGAATATGGTTAAGCTTACTCACCAAAGAATACCTGTCACAGACAACGATTAAATAGCGCAGAAGTCTACTAGAAATGGGCAAACAAGGCTATGAAGTTCGCTTCAAAGCCTTGTTTTTTATGTGAAACATGAAAGATTTTGAGCTTAGACGGCTCTATTTCTCTGATAGTCGCAACGGAATGAACATAGCAGTACCACGACGAATGATTTGCATTGGGACAGAACGTCCTTTAGGTAAAGATTCTACAATACGGTTAAATTCATCCACTGAACGTGTTTTTTCACCATAAATCATAATAACGATATCACCCTTTACAATCCCTGCCATAGAGCCTGGGCGACCGTTTTCAACACGCTGNACAAGNANNCCATCACCATANNTNCCCTGCTGCTGAGCACTTAAAGGCGCAACAACAAGGCCTANACGATTACCCTTACGATCAGACTGAGGGGATGCTTGGCTAAGTTTAACACCATCGCCATCGGGTAAAGCGCCTATTTCTAAACGAATGGTTTTAAATTTGCCATTGCGCACGATATTAAGCTTCGCTTTAGTACCGGGTTTTATACGACCAACTTTATGAGGTAAGTCACTAGATAGATTGATTTCTTGATTATTAAAAGCGGTGATAATGTCGCCACTCTGTAAACCACCCACTTCAGCAGGNCTACCAGGAACAAGCTGTGCCACCAAAGCACCCTTTGCTTGCTTCAAGCCAAACGATTCAGCTAGATCTTTATTNACTTCTTGAATAACNACACCTAACCAGCCTCGGCTGACTTTTCCNTTTTCTTTCAATTGCTCAGCAACATTTACCGCAACACTAATAGGAATCGCAAAAGAAACCCCCATAAANCCACCCGANCGAGTATAGATTTGTGAATTAATACCGACCACTTCACCTTTTAAATTGAACAGTGGCCCACCGGAGTTACCTGGGTTGATTGCCACATCGGTCTGAATAAACGGCACATAGCTTTCATTCGGCAAGCTACGCCCTTTTGCACTGACAATTCCAGCCGTTACCGAATAGTCAAAACCAAAAGGTGAGCCAATCGCTAACACCCACTCACCGACCTTTAATTTATCAGAGTCGCCCAATTCAACTTCAGGCAATCCTTCCGCCTCTACCTTCAGCAGTGCTAAATCAGAGCGTTCATCCGCACCAATTAATTGGGCAACTAACTCTCGTCTATCGCTTAAACGTACAATAATTTCATCAGCGTCTTTAACGACATGATTATTGGTCAAAATATAACCATCNNTCGAAATAATAAAGCCTGANCCTAGCGAAGATTTTTCTGGTTTACCCTGCCCTTGCTGACCNCTACCTGGAGACTTATCAAAACTATGCGGTCCAAAGAAGTGACGNAATAGCTCTGGCACTTCTGGNGGTAAATTATAGTGTTCGGCTAAATTGCTGTAGTTTGTGCCATGCTTAATCGTCGCAATATTAACAACGGAAGGTGATGTTTCTTCCACCAGCTCTGTAAAATCGGGTAAAGACGCCTGACTTTTAAAACTAAATAAGCAAAGACATAACCACAGAGTTGAATACATCAATGAATTAACATTTAACGAAAAATAACGAGCGTATTTCATAAAGAATTTTCTCCTAGTTAGGTAGTAATTATTGTATTGCACTTAATAAAAATGTTTATTTTGAAGCCTCGNTTGCCTCAATATTAATCGGTTTTAAAACCTGTTCAAAATCAGTAAGTGATGACGAGCAGACCCGAATAAATCTAGGTTGCCAATTTTGTTTATTCTTATCTGCTCGACTGCGCGCTATTTTGAAGCCAATCATCATAAAAAACACAGAAAATACGATAGATCCAAGCTCACCAAATATCGCATTACCAACAATGGCGCCAGATAATAGAAAAATCAATGGGATGCCATATAAGGCCAAGGTACTGCGTAAGATAGCGCCCTCAGGTAATCCGACAACAATCTGCTGACCAATCTCTAGATCAACATTTGGCAACCACAAAGAAACCTTGCGCCCCAATTGGCTCATTGCATGTTTACCGCAGCCAGCCTTGGCACTGCAGCTTCCACAAGCACTTTGCTGTACACCTTCAACCCAAACACCGTCAACATCGATAGAGGTAACAACAACCTGTTCTTCAATCATTCTCTAGTCACTCACAATTCACTTATCGTAATGATAAGTGATTTAAGCCAACTTGTTCAGCTGACTATTTATCTTTTGATTGAAATTCAACAACTCGCGCAAAAGGTAATTGCCCCTCATTACTATCTTCGCTGTCAATACTAGGCTGCTGGAGTACATATTCCTGCAACTGTTGCTGAGCTTCTTCTAACTTCTGCTGCTCTTCAAGAGATAAAGTTGAAGCAGTTAACTCAGCTGCTGGCGACTGAGAAACATTACTGGCTAAACCAACACCACTATCTGGTTCAATCGATTGAACACCCACCAATACTGCCAAAGTAACAGATGCTGCAACTGCAACCGAAGTTAGTGGTTTATACCAAACAGGTTTAGCAGCGCTAACCGTATTCTGTTCTTTTAGCTGAGGCGCATCATGATTAATAGGGCTGTTAACACCATCAAGAGCTTGATTAATCCCCTGAGTTAAATCGATACTGTCAAAACTTTCTTCGCGCATGAGAGAACCCATCAAGTGGTAGTTTTTCCACTTGCCTCGTAGCTCATCATCTTTATCAAGTTGATTAAGAATACGTCGTACTTCAAGTTCGTCCGCTTCACCATCCATCAGTGCTGATAACGATTCTGTATTTCTATCTTTCATATGTTTCTCCACTTTCATTAGGCACTGGCTTCTAGATAAGGTTGCATTTTTTGTTCAATCGATTCTCGAGCACGGAATATACGTGAGCGGACAGTGCCTATTGGGCAATCCATCACATCAGCAATTTCGTCGTAGCTCATACCATCAAGCTCACGTAAAGAAACTGCTATACGAAGCTCTTCGGGTAATTCAGCCATAGCGGAAAATACAACCTCTTTTAATCGGTCACGTTGTAAAATCCGCTCAGGAGTTGCATTATCTCGAAACATAGCCGCATCAGAGAAATTCTCTGCATCATCAGGATCTATATCACTGGTCGGAGTTTTACGGCCTCGACTAACCAAATAATTCTTCGCAGTATTGACTGCGATACGATACAACCAAGTATAAAACTGACTATCACCGCGGAAATTCGGCAATGCTTTATAAGCTTTTATAAAAGCTTCTTGTGCAACGTCTTGGCATTCTGAATTATCATAAACAAAGCGCCCAATTAACGACAGAATCTTAGGTTGGTACTTAATTACTAATAAATCGAAAGCTCGACGGTCACCCTTTTGAACACGGGAAACTAACTGCTGATCCGTTTGCTTATTGTCACTCATCTGGTGATCCATACATATTGGTTGTTGCAGCGCGTGTGCTACGTTGCTCATAGCTCTCTCTCCTCAATACCAGGTATCACCCCAATGGTTAAATAGAGTCGAGCGGTTAATAAAAGTTCCAAACTATCTCATACAACGTGGATAAAAGGCATTATCACTGCCATTTTTTATCTCATTACATTATAGTGCGAGGAATATAGTAATGCGTTTTTACAGCAAACATTCACCGAAAATAATGGCGATGTACAAGAATAATGAGTCGTAAACATACATTTGATGTCTTAATTGTAGGTAGTGGAGCCGCCGGTTTAACGCTAGGCCTCTCTCTACCTGACCATTTAACTGCAGCTATTGTCAGTAAAGATAGCCTGGATGCAGGCTCAACTCGTTGGGCTCAAGGTGGCGTAGCGGCTGTTTTAGATAAAGATGATTCAGTTGAGGCTCATGTTAGCGACACTCTGGTTGCAGGCGCTGGCTTATGCCATGAACCCAGCGTAAGGCATACCGTTGAACAGAGCACTGCTGCCATTCAATGGCTGATCGATTTAGGAGTCCCTTTTGATCAAGGTGAAAATGGCGAAAACTTTCATCTCACCCGTGAAGGTGGGCACAGCGTTCGCCGTATCATTCACGCAGCCGATGCGACAGGCGTTGCTATTTCTGACACATTACAAAAAGCGGCCAAATCTAAGAAAAATCTACACCTACTCTCCGATTATATCGCGGTAGATTTAATTACCGGCGAAAAGTTAGGACAAAAAGAACAAGGCTGCTTCGGTGCGTATTTTTTAAATAAAGCAACCGGTGAAGTTGAAGTTATTACAGCAAGCTCTGTCGTGTTGGCGACTGGTGGAGCAAGTAAAGCCTATTTGTATACCAGTAATCCTGATGGTGCATCCGGTGATGGTATTGCTATGGCATGGCGCGCCGGTTGTCGTGTTGCAAATATGGAATTCAATCAATTCCACCCTACCTGTTTATATCACCCTCAAGCTAAATCTTTTTTGATTACAGAAGCAGTGCGTGGCGAAGGCGGTCATTTATTATTGCCTAACGGCAAACGCTTTATGCACAAGTTTGATAAACGCGGTGAGCTTGCTCCCCGCGATATCGTTGCTCGTGCAATTGACCATGAGATGAAACGTTTAGGTGCAGATTGCTTGTACTTGGATATTAGCCATAAAGATAAAAATTTTATCATTGCGCACTTCCCGACGATTTATGAGCGCTGTTTAGAGCTTGGTATCGATATGACCAAAGACCCTATTCCGGTCGTTCCTGCTGCGCATTATACTTGCGGCGGTGTCGTGACTGATTTAGATGGTCGAACTGACATCCCAGGTTTATATGCCATTGGTGAGACTGCCCATACTGGGCTTCACGGCGCTAATCGTTTAGCCAGTAATTCATTATTAGAGTGTTTAGTTTTTGCGCGTCAGGCTGCGGCAGATATCGCCAATAAAATTTCCGCTGGGGCTGAACTACCTGAAATTCCAGCTTGGGATGATACTCAAGTAACCGATGCCGATGAAGCGGTCGTGATTGCTCACAACTGGGATGAATTACGTCGTTTTATGTGGGATTACGTAGGCATTGTTCGTACTACTAAGCGTTTAGTTCGCGCTAAACACAGAGTGACTTTGTTGCGCGAAGAAATTCAAGAATTTTACGGCAATTATCGTGTTGGTAATGACTTACTTGAATTACGTAATTTAGTCGATGTCGCTGATGTGATTATTCGCTCTGCACTTTTACGCAAAGAGAGTCGTGGATTGCACTATTCACTGGATTACCCAGAAGCTTTACCTCGTGCATTTGATACGGTACTAACGCCTAAGTATTTGAAAGAATTGGGTGAGCTATAGCGCACCCTTTTTTTAAATGCATCAGCGACTACGTAAGACCCGCTTCAGTCGCTGAAACTCTTTAGGATCTTCAATACTATCGCGAGCAATCACCACGGCTCGCCCAACCTGCCATGGCCAACGCCCAAAATCCAGCGCCACCCACTCAGCCCAAACTCGGCTATAAGAATACAGCTCAGCATAGGTCTTCTCGCCAGAACGGCGTTGATACCACCAGCAAACCTCGCTCACATTACCATCAGAATCCATTAAGCCACCATCATAACCAACACGGATAATACTGCGTGAACTCATTAGTAATATCTTAGATCTCAACTCTATTAACACACCAATAAAAATAACAGCGCCTAAAAGCAGTTTTTGATGATAATAAAACGGTATAAGCCACAATAGCGCGGCGGACAAAGCTATAAAGAAAGCACTGATAAACAATAGTCGTCTAGACGGCTGAAGAAATAAATCAAGAGGTCGATTCTCATCCATGAGACTGCCAACTCCTGTAACGGTATTCAAAAGTTCAAGTTAGATTTTGATTAATCCAGCTTTCAAAATTTTATCCACCATATAAGCATGGTTCGGGTCTTCGGCAACACTGTGCTGCATAAACCAAGCAAATAAATCTGGATCTTCACAAGCGAGCAAATCAACAAATTTAGCCTGATCTTCAGGACTTAATGTTAAATAAGCATCACGACCGTATGGCAATAACAAAACATCCAGTTCTAACATTCCACGACGACAATGCCACATTACGCGCTTATGCTCGAGATTCTCACTCACGTTTACTCTCCCAAAATTTGATTGTCGCATTATACATAAGCCCAAGCACAAGACACAGCAAGGATTTATCGAGTAAAATGAATTTTACTGGCAGTAAAGCAATATTAAGGCAAAAAAATGGTTTCACGCAGCACACTCGAACAATTTGGTGATTACGATATCTGGGGCGATTACCTGCCTAAAATAGACGCATTAAATTCTGAAATTAATACCAAAAACGAATCCGATAAACTTAAAACCTGCTGGCTGAATCAATTTAGCGCGCTAAAGATTTATGGCCCAGACGCAGAACGTTTCTTACAAGGCCAATTCACCTGCAATTTAACTGAAGTAACCAAGGGTGGAAGTCATTACGGAGCATGCTGCAATGCCAAAGGTCGTGTTGTTGCAAACTTCAACATCAGCTTTGATGGCGATTTTTATTGGTTGGTGCTGCCTACTAAGAGTGCTGAAGTGCTTAATGAACACTTACAAAAATACAAGGTTTTCTTCAAAGCGACCATTGAGAATTGCGCTCAAAGTCACTTAGTTTGGGGACAATGGAAGTCTAATGACACTTCTGAGACATCTGAAGTTGCTCAAGTTGAAAATGGTCATCAACTGTTTATTTCGGACACACGTCAAATCTTGATTACTACAGTAAACGGCTTAGAGAATGAAGAAATCTTTTTAGCTCCGACCCTTGATTGGCAATTAGCCAACATTGCAGATGGTATTTATTTTGTTGACAACGATCAGCACGAACAATGGATTCCACAACATATCAACTGGCATCAGTTAGGCGGCATTAGCTTTAGTAAAGGCTGTTATACAGGACAAGAAATTATTGCCCGCTTGCAATATTTGGGTAAAGCTAAAAAAGCGTTATACCACTATAGTTCTGCTGGTAACTCAGCATCAGAAGAAGTTCTAGTAGCGACTTTTAATACCCAAGAACACAAGCTGTTTGACAGTAATGGAAAATCTCAAGGTGACATAGTGTTACAGAGAAACGGTGAAGTATTGGCCGTGCTAAACGGTGAAACACCTGATGCTTGCTTGTATTTAACAGATTCTCAAGAATTTCCTCTCACCTTACAAAACCTACCCTATACTAAGAAAAAGGATGTATAGAAAGGTTCAAAAAACTGATGACAATCCCCCTCGTCAAACAGATTAAACAAGATATAACTCAAGCACTTGAAAAGGATGAGTTGGTTTTACCAACTCTTCCTGAAGTGGCGCTACAAGTACGTGAGGTAGCAGAGGATGTTACCTCCTCAATTTCAGATTTAACCAAAATTCTGAGTCGCGACGCCGCTTTAAGTGCACGAATGATCAAGGTTGCTAACAGCCCATTGATCAGAGCTTCGGTACAAGTTTCCGATCTAAATACAGCGGTATCTCGCTTAGGCATTGATTTAACCAGCAACTTGGCAATGGGCTTGGCCATGGAACAAATGTTTCAAGCCACTAGCGACGTTGTTGATAGCCATATGCGGGCTTGCTGGTCTAAAAGCATAGAAATCGCAGCTATTTGCCAAGTTCTCGCACGTCACTTCACTGACTTACAACCCGACCAAGCACTGCTAGCGGGCTTAATTCACCAAATCGGTAAATTACCAATTTTGTCCTTCGCAGAAGAAAATGAAAGTTTACTAAATGATTCATTTGCCCTAGGTAAAGTACTTCATGTTCTTCATCCATCTTTAGGCAGCTACATTTTGAAAATGTGGGACTTCCCTCGAGAACTGGTTGCAGTACCAAAAAACTACCTATTGTTTGAACGTAATGTCGCAAAAGTTGATTATGCCGATATTGTTCAAGTAGCTACATTGCAAAGCTATATTGGAACAGATCACCCATATACTAAATTAGATTGGACAACTATTTCCTCTTTTGATCGCTTAGGAATAAACCCCGCTACTTTGATTACGGATATGGAAGCCGTCAATGAAGAAATACAAGAAACTCAAGGGGCATTGGAAGGTTAACGGATGAAATCACTAGCAGCTGAAATTATGCGCGCGGTTGAAGATAATAGTCTTACACTTCCGACGCTTCCTGAAATAGCTCTGCGTATTCGCAAGTGTGAAAAAGATCCTAACTTGGATGTAATTGCCTTAGCTAGAATCATAGAGCAAGATCCCGCAACAACAGCACAAATACTTCGCATTGCTAATAGCCCATTAGTAAGGCGAGAAGTTAAAGTCGCTGATCTCAGCAAAGCCATCGGTTTATTGGGAATGAACTATTGCAGTAAAGTGGCTATTAGCTGCGCAACACGACAGCTTTTTAATAGTAAGAATCCATCTTCAGGAAAAAAGATGCATGAAATTTGGCATCACAGCTTAAACGTTGCCTGCCATTGCTATGTTTTGGCGAATAAAATTGGACTCGTACCTGAAGAAGCATTTTTAGCGGGATTAATGCATAAAATCGGTGCCCTACCCATCATCGCTATGAGTGATAAAGACCCTGACTATACGACTGAAGAGTTAAATAAAACCATCACAGAAATTCATCCTATGCTTGGCGAGCATATTTTGACTCATTGGCAATTCCCAAGATCTATTGCCGATGTGCCACAAAACTACCTTGATAAAGATCGCTATGCTAATAAAGCTGATCTATGCGATATCGTCAGTATTGCTCACAATCAAATCTGCGGTGAAGAAGACTTCATTGACTGGGAAAACTTCAGCTCTTTAGACCGCATAGGATGGCACAGCTCAACTGTTGTAAACGAGTTCAATAATCTAAGTACTGAAATCCAACTCGCTCACGATGTATTTGAGTTTAAAGCGACTTAAACGGATGCTCATCTACTGACCATAAAGACTCTAATAGCCCCTCTATCCACTCTGCAGGCACTTCTTTAACTGAGGGGTGCTGCCATTTAGGCTTGAAGTCTTTATCAATCACCATAGCACGAACGCCTTCCGCAAAATCAGGATGCCGGACAGATTGTAAAGCTACAATTAACTCCCACTGTACGACATCCTTTAACGTCATGTTTTTGCCTAATGACAACTGCTGCATAATAAGATGAGCCGTCGCAGGACAGCCTGTATACAGGTTATCTCGACCCTGGTTAAACCAAGCATTATCGGTTTCTATTTGTGAAAAATTATTTATAAATTCAACCAAAAGGCGTTTATTTTCAACAATAAAATCATTCGATGATAAAGGGGCTTCATCACTACTGGCAACTGGTTTAACCGCAGCGAACACCGCTTCAATATTGTCTTTATTATCATCATAGTTAGAGGNTGGAAATACTGTATCAGATTGNAGNTCAAACGATTTCAGNAGCTCTCTTACATACTGGTTATTCATTGCTTTATTGGCNTGCCATGGCTGATTACGTAATTGTTCTATCACCTTCNACAGATCATCATTACCCAAGCAATAATCAATCAATCCGGCTTGCTTGCAATCCACTGCATTCATTTGGCTACCCGTCAAACCCATCCAGTGACCTAGCGGAAAAGGTAAACGACTCAGATAATAGCTGCCTGCTACATCAGGAAATAAACCTATTCGTACTTCCGGCCATGCGAGCTTCAACGTTTCCGTGCCCACCTTGTGACTAGAGCCTATAAATAAGCCCAAACCGCCTCCCATGACAAAGCCATGACCCCAAGCAATGATAGGCTTACCAAAAAGATGAACTCGATAGTTTTTGCTGTATTCCGCGGTAAAAAAATCATCAGCATATTGTAAGTGCTCATCTCCTGACGCTTTCATACTGTCATAGAGTTTACGAATATCCCCGCCTGCACAAAACGCCTTATCACCCGCCCCATGCATTACCATGGCAACAATGTCGTCATCCTTTTGCCATTTTGCGAGCACATCATCAATAAGATTCACCATCTCAAGATCTACAGCATTCATGGTTTTGGCAGAATTTAGCGTCATTATCCCGATTTTATGCTGACCATCATGGCTCATAACTTCTTCAGCTAAAATCAAGGGTTCNTTATCATGAACAGTAGAAGNCTTTACTTGTTTCGTGCTGTCTTTCTTTTTAATAGTGGTTTTTTTTCGAGCAGGAGTTTTAGGCATGTTAGACTCTTTTTTATCGATTCTTTCATCAGTTTACAGGTTAAGGAGTATCAATTGCAGCTGTTATTCGCCTTTATTATTCTTAGTACTATTACCTTAATCGCTGTTTTACTTATATTAGTCAGCAAGAACAGCCGAAGTGGTAAAATTCGCGAAATATCCAATCAGTACGAATGGGACTATCAAGAGTATCTCGACTTTAATAATGAGATAAAAAACGCGAACTTTGGCCTACTGAACTACAGTCAAAATGTTATTTTCCGTCATGAATTAAAAGCGCCTCACTTTAGTTTTTTTGATTGCCGAGCAATTGAGCCCAGTGGCATTCATAATAGCAGCGTAATCTTATCGTATTTAAAACTCGAGCCTCAGTTCTTAAACTTGCACGCCAGCTTTTCGCCCATTCAAAATACGATGCAATCCCCCGAAGACAATAACCAAGCCCGACTTAGACATATGCAGAAGCTATCTATAGTAAGTACCCACTATGCTTTTGAAGAATATCAATTACACAGCAACAATCCTCATTTACTAGAAATTTTTATACAACAGCATATCAAGGAGTCAGGGCGAGAAAATAACTTATCTACTTGGCTTTTGGCGCATCCGCACCTTCACATTGAAATTAGTAATGGCATTCTCTTAGCCTACCAACCCAATTGCTTATTGGATGAAGCATCTATTGCTCCAGCCATTAATGCAGTTATTGATGTATCAAAGTGCTTAAATAAGCCTTTATAAAACACGATCAATTAAGCAATATAAAATCAGAGAATTACAATGATAAAAAATCTCACCCGTTACGCATCCATCTCACTTATAAGCACCAGCTTGCTATTTACGGGATGTACCGCAAACCAACAAGACAATATTTTTGACAGCGCTATAAGCTTCGCACGTGACAGCGCAGGTCTAGAAGTCAAAACCGCTCCTGCAAAGGATGTTACTCTGACTTATATGGAGCGTATGAGTAATGTAGAAAATGCTGAAAGTATCGTATTAGTACATGGGTTTTCTGCTAACAAAGATAACTGGATCCTTTTTACCAAAGCCCTTGATGAAAAATATCATGTTATTGCAGTTGATTTAGCGGGTCATGGCGACTCAGAACAATCATTAACCACAGATTATGGATTAATCAAGCAAGCTGAGCGCTTGGATGCCCTACTAACTAATCTGGGAATTAAAGAATTCCACCTTGCAGGAAATTCCATGGGTGGAGCCATCAGTACAATTTACAGTGTTAACTACCCCAATAAAGTTAAAAGCTTAAACTTAATCGATGCCGCCGGGCTTGATGGTGATACAGCCAGTGAATATTATAAAGCGTTAGCTGAAGGTAATAATCCATTGATCGCAACGGATGAAGCAAGCTTTGACTTCAGAATGGATTTCACAATGTCTCAACCGCCAATGTTAACCTGGCCTCTTCGCCCCGCATTTTTTCGTAAGACAATCGCAAGAGTGGATATTAATAACAAAATATTTAATGACATGATCGCGACAAAAGAACAGTTTAAAGAAATGAATTTTCAGCAATCTTTACAAACCAGCATGANCGAACATAATATTCCTACAATGATCATGTGGGGCAAAGAAGATCGTGTTTTAGATGTATCAGCTGTAGACGCCTTTAAACAAGCAATACCAAATGCGACTGTGCATATATTTGACGAAGTTGGTCACTTACCTATGGTTGAAATACCGAATGAAAGCGCTGAAGTGTATCAAACGTTTTTATCAACAATTGAATAAATCCGTATAGTTACCTGATCAATTTCACGGTTCCAGATCTGATTGTGAAGATCGCTAATCATTATAAAAATTAACGATCNTCACAAACTCATCTATTAAGAATAGATTATTCGACAATAAATTCTTTAGGCAGAATCTCTGTCGGTTTCTTATTTTCATCGATAGCAACAAACGTAAAAAAACCCGTAATCGCATTCTCTTGACCATCAAGATACATGCTTTCAACCAACATATTCACTTCTACTTTCAAGCTGGTACGCCCTACTTCCACTACGGTAGCAATCAACTCAACTAAACTGCCCGCTGGAACTGGATGCTTAAAATCGATTTTATCACTACTTACAGTAACAATGCGTTGACGTGAAAACCTTGTCGCCGCAATAAAAGAAACTTCATCCATCCACTGTAATGCAGTCCCTCCAAATAAAGTGTCATGATGATTGGTTGTTTCAGGAAAAACTGCTTTAGAAATAGTCGTTTGTGATACATGCTTTCTCTGTGCAATAACTTCATCTTTACTGATATGTGTTACAGACATTAATAAACCACCCACTCTGGTTAACAATAAATATTTAATCACCACAACATCATCGTTGCGATAAATTCTCACACTTTGAAGCCAATCTAAATAAATAGCCAGTGAAAATATTTCATACTATCACGACATAATTTTCATTAACTCCGTTCAGTATAATTTACATATGACAGCAAGCACCACTGCATTTATAAAGACTAGAAACCAGAATGTTCGCATAAAAGTTTTCTTTGAAGTTTTATGTTTAAAAAGTTGCTGCCCTAGATAGGCTCCGGGCCAACCACCTAATAAAGCAACAACATGTAAGGTTTTTTCACTTATTCTTTGTTTTTTATTTATCGCGAATAATTTATCAAGCCCATACATCAATAACGTTACGGCACTCAAAATTAAATACACCTGTGCTAATACAATTGGGAACCACCCCATTAGTGCCATCGCAAAAACGATGAGTAAAAAGAAAAGTGCTATCATAGCGTTGCTTGTATATCTACAAAACAAGGACGAACAGATGGTTTATGGCTCATACATTTTTCTTTCAAATTAATAAGTCCAAACAGGTCTTTATTTTCTTTTAATTCAACTTCAGAACAAAGTGATAATAAATCATCAAGTAAGCAACCAAATGCTCGAACTTCAATGCGCTCCATCGCCTCTTGTTGCGCCTTAGGTAAAGTCATCAGATTGGTTGCCGCACCAAAATCACCGAATAACATATCAGCATCATTATTAATCATCACATTGTGTGCATAAGCNTCACCATGACTAACACCCCTTGCGTGCAAGTGTGTCATTGCATTTGCCATCTGTTTGGCGATTTTAATAATCTTTTCAGCATCATAAAATGTACCTTCGTTAAACGTATCTCGAGTACAAGTTTTCAAGGTTGGTGGAAGGCCTAGGTTATAAAAATTGCTTGGAATAAGCTCCATCACTAAACCCAACTTTTTGTCTGTATCTGTCTGATCTAACTGAGCAATCACCTTTATCAAGTTTTCTTGTTCGCCTGCCGTCAAGCAGCAATCCAATTCATCTTGCGGATAGCCATCACTTGTTACATCACCTTTAAATACCTTCACTGCGACATGATTATCAGTATCAATCAAACTCTNCGGTCGCACTATCCAATCACCACGATAAATCAATCCAGAAGCGCCCTCACCTAACAGCTCTCCTAATTCAATATCGGCTAATTGAACATCAATCACTGAAGATATTGTTGTATTTGATGCACGATTAAATGTATTACCTGAGAATGCCAGCCAAGATAGCTTAGGTAATTGAAACAACCAATCAGGCATCGCGGTTAATTGATTGGCNGATAACCGAGCTAGTTCAAGGCTTGTACATTGCGCCATACTTGCAGGTAAATCCGTTAATCGATTACCTGCTAATGCAAGCTTCTGCAAACGATGTAGCTTACCTATAGAATCAGGCAAGGCTTTTATTTTGTTATCCGTTAAAATTAACCAGCGAGTATCAATCGGTAAAACATCTTCGGCGATGGATATTACAGAGTTAGATTTAAAACTAATCATTTCTAACTTAGGACATCGTGCAAGCACTGCTGGAATATGATCAAAGTTATTATTCGATAAAAACAAAATTCGCATATTAACCAGCGTATCAAGTTCATCGGGCAGACTTGTAAGTTGATTATTCGATAAATCCAGCACCTCCAAGCAATCNGCGAGATCAAAAACCTCTTTAGGCAGCTCAGTTAAATGTGCAGTAATTTGTAAGCGTGTAATAGGATCTTGATGCTGGGAAAATCGGAACGCAGAGGTAAGCTCACCTGCTTGAAGCTGTTGTAACGTTGAGTTGGACAAGTGAAAACCCTAAAATAGTCGTAATGTCCGCTTATTTTAGGGTAATCAAGAACAGAACGCAGCTATTTAGTTATTAGCCTAATGCTAAGTTCGAACAAGTAAAAAATGATCATTGCGACTCCCATGACAGGGAAACACAGTCCAAGTAACACACTTATAAATATTATCGCCTTGGCTGAACCACTAATTTTATCGAGCGCCCCGGATTTGGGAGCAGCAAAGCTGCCACTAGGCTTACGACGCCACCATAAAATAACACCACTAACAGCCAACAATACAAATAACAGGCATACCAGAATCGCTAATACAAGGTTCCAAACGCCTAAGGTCCCTTTATGCAATGGAATACCCAGTGCCATTGCCTTTGCACCTAGATTATAATTTTCCCAACCTATATCCGCTAAAATTTCTGCGCTGTATTGGTCAATGTGCAGCGTTCGATCCTGCATGGGATTAACAATATCTCTACTACTGGTAATCGACATCAGGGTATAAACCCCTTCTGGAGTTAATGGTAGGGCTACACGAAAACGATTTTCATCATTCAACTGGAAACCAAGCATTAAACCTTGCTCAATAATCGCATCTAAAGAAAGCGAGTCCAAATCATCAATAGTCGATTGAGGTAATGGAACTTGTTCTAAATTCCAGGGAATCTCATTAAGCTCTCCATCATTTAACTGTCCATGATTTAACTGGCTATGGTCGATATCAGATTTCCAAAAACTCGCTCTTTTCTCTACGGGAAAGCTGCTAAATGGCTGAACCAGTTTCTGTCCCCAAATACCTGTCCATGCCATGCCAGTGATTGCAAAAAACAAGATAAATATCGTTAGATAAAACCCTAATGATGCATGAAAATCTTTCCAGAGACTACGAGGCGATTTCTGACTACCAAATAAAATTCGTAATTTTTTCGGTACTAGAAAATCAGCGCTAAATAGCTGACGAAGGAATACTGGAAATAACATATCTTTCACTGCTGAACTGTTTCTTGGCCAGTGCAAATACAGTCCACTCACTAAAAGAAAAATCATCAAGCCCGCAGATAGCTCAATCAAAGCATCACCAACAGCCCCTATCATCAACGTACCATGAATATCATCTGCAATACTGTACCAGCGATCAGCGCTGTTAAAATGTCCTAAAATTTCACCACTATAAGGATTAACAAACACCAGCAGAGTCGTAGAATTTTCTCCACGCATTTTAAAGATACTACTCTGCGTATCCCCAATAGGTGGCACAAACTGCGCTGGCACGAGATCAGGATATGCTTTAGCTACTGTTGCCAATTGCTCATCAGATGAGATTCTTTCAGCAGTACTAGCACTATTAATAGTGGGGGCTTCAACATGCGTTAACTGATCACCAAATTGCCATGCATCTGTCCAAGGGTGCGCTAACATAACGAGCCCCGTGACAGATAACATCAAAACAAAAGGCACTGCATAAAGACCTGCAAAAAAGTGCCAGCGCCATAGCGCTAAATAGAATTGCTTATTCATCATTTAAAACTGATAACCGCCTTCTAAATATAGTGTGCGAGAAGGATATGGGTGATAAACATAAACCTCTTCATTAGTTATATTATCAATGCCTAAAGCAAGTCTTGCTTGCTCATTAACTTGCCAGTTAGCCTTAGCGCCGATTAAGGTGTACGCATCAATTGCACCGAAAACATTATCTTCTTCATCACTGTTATCAAGGCTATTGTAGCTATCACTAATATAACGAATATTTGTGCTCAGATTTAAATTATGCAGAGTATGGTGAACGAGCATCAAATTATTCTGCCATTGAGGAATACGCGGGAATTGATTCCCTTCCGTGTCAGACGCCCCCGCATTTTTTGCGATCACTACATCCGTATAGCTAATGTTATAACGCACATCTAAATCAGATAAGAGAAAGGCTTGCTGATTATAGCTAAATTCAATGCCTTTAGTATCAACCTGATCAACATTTAAGAATTCATTCAACTGCTGCTGTGTACCAGTAACATCGGTGAGCGTCGCAGTTTGTTTAAAAATAGTATCTTGGACTTCTTCATAAAAAACATTAACTCGAATTTCACCACGATCAATATTTTTAATAAAGCTCAAGTTATGGTGAATACCAACTTCAGGGCTTAAATCCGCATTGGCAATTGTTTGAACGTCATCGTTATCTTGATTTTCGTATAATTCTTCAACAATTGGGAAACGGATTGCTTTGGCTAAGCTGTATCGAGTTGTCCAATCTTGAGCAAAGTTCCAAGCAATAGAGAATTTCGGAGAAAAACCAGATTCTTGACGATTATCATGACTTTCTTTTTCGCCACTAGTGTCCGTACCTTTAAAACCGTTGTAAGCCTGCCAATTTTCATAGCGTAAACCTAACTGAGTTTCGAAATTTTCTGCGAAAGCCCAACCATACTGCATAAATATGGCAGAATTTTTTGTATCACCACCAGAAGCAGGATCATTCGAAAGTTCAATTCCTTGTTCGTAGTCATAATCACCTTTATTGATTTGCATTTGATAATGATCAAGATGCACACCTGCAATTAAACTCATATTGTCACGACCGAAAACATTTTGGCTGCCTACTTTGGCATCAAAAGTTACCCAACCTGTTCCTTTATACTCTTGAATATCACCACTGCCATCATAGCTAGGATCACTTGGGCTTAAATCACTACCAATACGCTCGTCTTTTAGAATTGCAAATTTGCTAACATCACCTTGCGCGCTCCAATCACCTTTCAGGATACCAAATAAGTCAGCGCCTAATTCTTTAGTGAACCCAGCCCCAACCAATAGCGACTCTCTTTCTTGTTCACGATGCTTGAAGTTTGAATTGTAATAAGTGGAACCGTCGGCATTCAATAAATAACTGGTCGCATCTGTTGTGTCGTTTTGACGAACTTCATAAGCAATACTGCCTCGAAGTTCATAATTGTCACCCTCTGAATCTGTACCCTGATAATGAGTTTTAATTTTAAATAAATCGGTTGTTGTATCGACTACGCCAGAATCACCATAATTAAGAACATCTTCACCATAGGCACTTTTACCGGACTCTCCACCAACGGCCCCCGTAGGCACGCTGTCAGAGTCTAAAGAATAAATAGTCTGCGGCTGTCCTTCATTTTGTAAGTGATTATAAGACGTGAAAATAGCCAGATCACCGATTTTATCTTCATAAGATGCAAAGAAACGGTTACCCATTAAAGTGTCTTCTCGATCTAAGCGATCATATTGCTGAGCAAAAAGACCCCCTTCTACAGTGAATTTACGTTCGGTCGGCACCTTGGTTTTAATATTGACCACACCACCCATCGCGTTGCCAGAATATTCAGCAGAGAAAGGACCGTATAATACTTCTACACTTTCAACTTCATTAGGAGCAACAATAGACCAACGCGGCGCGCCACTGTATTGAGTTTGTAAATGATAATGTAATGGAAGGCCATCAGCGAAAACCATACTACGAGTGGTTTGAAACATATTCGCACTGCGAATACCTAGCGTACCATTAGGATCACCAATATAGCGCTTACGTAAGACAAGATTAGGTTCATTAGCAATAGCATCTTCTACATTGGTGAAATTAATCCCTTTCAGCTCTTCAGCAGTTATCATACTACTGGGGCTCACATCCTTAGTTGTTAACTTATCGACGTCACTCGTTACTAATACTCTATCCAATACGAGGGACTGGCTTTCAGCCTGAACTGCGTTAGGTATCGCGGCCAAAGCTCCAATCATAAAACTAAACGAAAAACCCACTTTTAAACTATTAAATGTTTTCAACTGTAGCCCCATTATTCTAAATTTTCCGGCACTGTAACAAAAGCGAACACAATAAGACCTGTGACATAGCGTCGCACCCCTCATATGAAGAAGCTAAAGGCTGTAATTTAGGGCGTTGTAGATTGCTTGAAGGGGTAAAAAGCATTAGAATTCGAGCATTATATTTCTCCCCATAATTCTCTATGAATCAAGAGCATCAACTATGCGCGCAACACAATTTTTAATCGCTACGGTAAAAGAAACCCCTACCGATGCCGTCGTTATCAGCCACCAGCTGATGCTTCGTGCAGGCATGATTCGTAAACTAGCGTCCGGCTTATACACTTGGTTACCGCTAGGTTTACGTACCTTACGTAAAGTTGAAGGCATTGTGCGCGAAGAAATGAACAAGGCAGATGGCCTTGAAGTATTAATGCCAGCAGTTCAGCCAGCTGAATTATGGCAAGAAACGGGGCGTTGGTTTCAATACGGTGGCGAATTATTACGCGTTAAAGACCGCCACGGTCGTGATTTCTGCGTTGGCCCAACTCACGAAGAAGTCATCACTGACTTGGCCCGTAATGAGCTTTCAAGCTACAAGCAACTGCCTGTCACTTTCTACCAAGTGCAAACAAAATTCCGTGATGAAACCCGTCCACGTTTTGGTGTTATGCGCTCACGTGAATTCATAATGAAAGATGCCTATTCTTTTCATGCTGACCAAGCAAGCCTGGATGAAACGTATGACAAAATGCACAGCGCGTATAGCAACATATTCAATCGTTTTGGTTTAGATTTCCGTCCTGTAGATGCCGATACAGGCTCTATCGGTGGTGCTAAATCTCACGAATTTCATGTATTAGCCGAATCTGGCGAAGACGATATAGCCTTCTCTGATAGCTCTGACTTTGCAGCGAACGTTGAACTAGCAGAAGCTTTAGCACCGACGGGTGAACGTCCAGCGCCAAGTGCTGAATTAACCACCATCAACACACCTGATACTCACAGCATCGAAGATGTATGCAAGTTATTAAGTGTTGAGCCGAGCAGCGTCATTAAAACCTTGATCGTTTTAGGCGCTCAAACGGAAGAGCAAATAAAAGCAGAAGAAGCAGCACCCTTGGTTGCTTTAGTGGTTCGTGGCGATCATGATTTAAATGAAATTAAAGCAGAGAAACTAGCTCAAGTAGCCGAGCCATTAGTATTCGCTAGCGATGCTCAAATTCGTGATGTTATCGGTGCTGGTACCGGTTCTCTTGGCCCTATTGGTTTAATCGACAAAGGTATCGACGTAATTGTTGATCGCACTGCTGCGCATTGTTCTGATTTTGTTTGCGGTGCAAACGAAGATAATAAACATGTAACTGGTGCGAACTGGGAACGTGATGCCGCCATAACCGAAATTGCTGACTTACGCAATGTCGTTGCCGGCGACCCAAGCCCTTGTGGTGAAGGTAACATCGAAATTAAGCGCGGCATTGAAGTGGGTCATATCTTCCAACTTGGCACCAAGTACTCTGAAGCACTTAAGGCTTCTGTTCTTGATCAGAACGGTAAAGACAAGACGATGACTATGGGTTGTTATGGTATTGGTATCAGCCGCGTTGTTGCCGCTGCTATCGAACAAAATAATGATGACAATGGCATTATCTGGCCAGATGCAATTGCTCCGTTCACCCTAGGCATCGTACCAATGGGTGCACATAAATCAGAAGCAGTACGTGAAAAATCAGAAGCCCTTTATAACGAACTTCAAGGCTTAGGTATTGATGTGTTCTTTGATGATCGCGATAAGAAAACGAGCCCTGGCGTTAAGTTTGCTGATATGGAATTAATGGGCCTTCCTCACCGTATCGTTATTAGTGATCGAGGCTTAGAAGCTGGCACGATTGAATACAAGAATCGCCGCGAAGCTGACAAACAAGAAATTGCTGTTGACGATATCGTTGCTTTCTTAAAAGACGCTATTAAAGCTTAATGCTTTTATTTTTGACGAGTAGCTCAAGGACGAGCAGATCTGGGACGCACAGTCTTTGGGTGAATAAAGCATTATCGAATCTGTTCGTCATATTAACCATAGCTGTTAGTACGATGAGTGGATACGCCAATGCAGTCGATCAAGAACTTAAACAAGCGTTAGCTAATGCGGTAGCAGATGCTGATAGCTTTGGTGATGAATTTGATGCCCAAGTTTGGTTGGTCGATATGTCAGCCAGACTAAAGCGTTATGTACAGAAACCAGAGGAACGACTTGAGCTTCTACGCATGGTTCATCAAGAAGCAACTCGCGCCCAGCTCTCTCCTGAGCTAGTCATTTCCGTTATTCATGTCGAAAGTGCTTTTAATCCCTATGCCGTTTCTTATGTCGGCGCTCAAGGGTTAATGCAAGTCATGCCTTTTTGGAAAAAAGAATTAGGCAGAAAAGGTGATAATCTAATTAATGCCAGTACAAACTTGCGCTACGGCTGTACGATTTTAAAACATTATCTAGATCGTGAAAAAGGAGATTGGATACGAGCACTTGCTCGCTACAACGGCAGCCTGGGTCGCACCAAGTATCCCGAAAAAGTGATGAATTTTTGGCAAAAATACTGGTTTGTTGATCATCAATAATAGACGTCTATAACGTGTATTTTATCCTATAGTTTCAATCTTTATTTCAGACCACTCTTTATTCTTCTACTCACTATAAACTGCTTTTAAACTGTCTACCTCATGGGTCAAGTTTACTAAGGTTTGTGGACCCCAAAGAATTTTTATTAGACGATTATCCGGCGCGATAATCAGTGTCGCCGGCAACCCTTTTACCTCTGGGTATGACCAAACCTCAGGCCAAGAAACCAAAACAGGGAATTGAATGTCCATTTCAGCTTTCAGCGGCTGTAATTCTTCTTGTGATAATTCATCAAAGTTATAACCCAAAAGCTTAATATTCGAGTCTTTTTCGGCATAAAACTCATTCAGTTCTGGAATTTCCTGCCAGCAAGGCTTACACCATTGAGCCCAAATATTAACAATACGCCATTGCCCCTCCCAATGATTCCATGGAGTGAACTCTCCATCCACCAGCATTGTTCCACGATCAACTAACTGTCCATACCACGCTGTTTCATTAATCGGCTTGCATCCCATTAATGAGAATGAAATTAACAATACAGAAATCAGCCACACCCGACGCTTCATTAATTTTTCTCTTTAAAATATTCTTGTAACGGCGTATTTAATTCTTGCTCAAAAAGTTGATATTTATCACTCAAATCGTGTAATAAATCATCTTGTTTTAATCGATCAAAATCTTCATCAAAATCGACAGCGGTCATACTTTGCCAGTGCTGAACGGTATGATTTTCCAGATATTGAAATAAATTGTATTGACCTAAATCTCGAATTAAAAAATATTCAATAACTCCCTCACGATGCCCTTTACGCTTAATAGCTTTCTCTAACACCAGCTTTTTATTAATTAATAACTGCAAAGCTTGTCGCAGAGAAAACTTATCCTTCAGCTGAAGTTTATCCTGTAGGGCTTTAAAGGTTTGGCCTTCTCCCTTTGCTTGTTTAACCTGAAGGCGCGCCAATATTTGCAAACCTAATAACAGCTGCTCTTGTTCAGAATGCTCTGTCATTTCTAAGGAATCTGCGCCACCTGCAACCATTCCCTGTGATTCAAGGCCAAGTAAATGAACGACTTCAGCTGAAAATAAAATCACCATCCAAGAAACGTATATCCAGAGCAAGAATAACGGAACCGCAGCAAAGGCTCCGTATATAAGTTGATATGATGGGAAAAAAGTTGTTGCAGCAGAGAACACTTCTTTTCCAATTTCAAATAATAAACTGGCCAACGCACCGCCAATTGCTGCGTGTTTTAACGACACATTACAGTTCGGCACAGCCCAGTAAATAAGGGTAAAAGCCAAGAAACTAAAGAAATACGGAATTATTAAAGCCAGTGCAATTGTTCCTGACGTTGGTACCCAGTCTTCTTTCCACAAACCTAACGAAGCGATATAAGAACTAACGGCAAAACCTGCGCTCAACATTAATGGTCCTAAGCTTAAAATAGCCCAATATAATAGAAAACTGGATAAGCCCTTACGACCACTGGCTAGTTGCCAAATCTGGTTAAAGGCATTTTCAACAGCCCTCAGCATCATAAATGCAGTGACCATCAACAGCACAATACCCACTGCGGTTAACTTTTGAGCTTGCTGAGAAAATTTCTGAAGATATCCCATTAAGGCATCTCCAGAAGCAGGCATCAAATTATCAGTTAACAGCTTTTCAATTGCACCACTTCCTTCTTGTAAGGACGGCATTAAAGAGAGAACGGAATAAAGCACCGTCATTAACGGTACCAGTGCAAATAAGGTGGTGTAGGTTAATGCGGCCGCTCTCGTGTTATGAGATAGCTGAGTAGAGCGTTGAATCGCGCGTAACATAATACGAACACTGTAAAACTGATTAATCATTAACCACAGTCTTTTAAACACGCAAAATCCCCTTATTTTCATATAATGATCATTCTTACTAAATCAATTTCAGATTGCGGTGAATGATAGCGATCTTTTCGCTACAATGCTGCTATTACAACCCTTTAAACGTAAGCATGAGCGATTCAATTATGGATGTCACTATCTACCACAACCCTCGTTGTTCTAAATCACGTCAAACCTTGCAGTTATTGGAAGAAAACGGCGTGAAGCCTGCCATTCGCCTATACCTTGAAGACAGCCCAAGTGCGAAAGAATTAAAAGAAGTCATTTCTAAACTCGGTATAACTCCACGCGAACTTTTACGCAAAGGTGAAGACGCTTACAAAGAAAATCAGCTAAGCAATAAAGAACTAACCGATGCCGCCTTGGTAAAAGCGATGGTTGAATTTCCTAAGCTAATTGAACGCCCTATCGTTATTAAAGGCGATAAAGCAAAACTTGGTCGCCCACCTGAACAAGTATTGGAAATACTATAATGGCTAATTCTAATCAAGCCACTAATCCTTACGTGCTTGTTCTTTACTATAGCCGTGGCGGTACAACCGCTAAAATGGCTCAAGCTATCGCTCAAGGTGTTGAAAAGATATCTGGTATCGAAGCTCGGCTTCGCACCGTACCCGCCATATCTTCAAATTGTGAAGCAACAGATCCAAGCATTCCTAATGATGGCGCTATTTACTGCACAGAAAACGATTTAAAAAACTGTTCTGGCCTAATTATGGGAAGTCCAACCCGCTTCGGTAACATGGCAGGTGCACTTAAGTATTTTATCGACAGTACCAGTAATCTTTGGCTGACAGGAAAACTGGTGAACAAACCTGCTGGCGTATTCACTTCCACCTCAAGCCTTCATGGCGGTCAAGAAACAACGCTAATGTCGATGGCTTTGCCACTTATTCATCATGGCATGGTGTTTTGTGGAATTCCTTATACTGAATCTTCATTACTTCATACAGAAACTGGAGGTACTCCTTACGGGGCATCCCACTGGGCTGGCAATGAAGGTGAACGTGCACTATCAGAGCATGAATTGAAGCTCTGCCAAGCCCAAGGGCAACGCATAGCCTCATTAGGATTGGCCTTACAGTCAGGTATCAATCAATGAATAAAGTTATAATAAGCCGCATCATTCTATTAAGCAGCTACATAAGCTTAATCATTATTTTATTAGCCAGCACTCTTGCCAGTGGCGGAGAGCATACTGAAGGCACCAGCATTGCTGCGCCAATCGTACTTTGGCTATTTAAATCCCTACCCTTACTGATATTCATTCCAGGGCTCATAAGCGGTAGCCATAAAACAGCCTCATGGTTGTCATATGTCACTATGATCTACTTTGTATTGGCCATCTTGCTGATGTTTACCGCAGGTGCTGATATTTGGGGCACCTTAATGCCATTAACCACGCTAATATTATTTATCGCAGCGATGCTTTATGTTCGCTGGAAAAAAGAAGAAGAGAAAACATCATGAAATTAAAAGTTTATTTATCCGGTGAAATTCATTCAAACTGGCGTGAAACAATTGCTGAAGGTATTAAAGCCGCCGGTCTAGATATTGAATTATCTGGTCCGAATACCAATCATGAAGCCAGTGATGATTGCGGTGAAATGATTCTTGGTGTGGAAGAGAAGCCATTTTGGAAAGATCACAAAGCGTCTAAAATCAACGCATTACGTACCCGTAAGTTGATTAGTGATGCTGATATTGTTGTCGTTCGTTTTGGCGATAAATACAAGCAATGGAATGCTGCTTTTGATGCTGGATATGCTGCTGCGTTGAATAAATCACTCATCGTCATGCATGACCCAAAGATTACTCACCCTCTTAAAGAGGTTGATGCTGCAGCTCAAGCCGTATGTGAAACACCTGAAGAAGTGGTTGAAATCTTTAAGTACATTATTAGAGACTGCTAATTCAGTACATTTCAGACATAAAAAAGCACCGCAATTGAATCTTTAATCGTTTAATTACGGTGCTGTTTTTAGTGTATTTCTGCTTCTATTCTAGCGCTCGTCTTCCCATTCACCGTCAGTGCTTTCATCAGCAACTTCCGTCAAGCTAACTTCACCACATACCTTGCATTTACCTTCAACGATAATAACACCGTTTAACTCATATTCTTTTGGCTCAACCATGCCTAAATCAACGGCCTGACAATTATTACACCAAGTTTGTGTTAAGAAGGCTTCTTTATCTTCTTCTGTACGATCGTCGAAATTACGTTCAATGATTTCGTCGTTATTTGTATCTGTCATGAGTTTTTCACTTTTAACATCATTTGGGTTTATCTAAACATTCTAACAGATCAAATGCTCATATATTAAATACTGTCGTAATTTTTCCGCTTTAATCGGATGATTTACGCCTAGACTTACTTTAATGCTATTCATTAGACAAAGGTCTATCATGCACTTAACGGTTAAACAGCAACTAATAATCTCATTTATTGCTATATCAGCTATTTCCATCCTTATCTCCTCCTCATTGATTGGTAATAATGCAATCAATGAATCAAAAGGAGAGATTAAATATCAGGTCGAGCAAAAATTGATTGCTTCTAGAGACCTCAAAAAAAGCCAAATTGAAGACTATTTCAATCTAATCGATGACCAAATAAAAACACTGTCTTCGTCACCTTCGGTAGTAAATGCCGCTGACTACATGAAAACCGCTTTTTTTGATTATCCGCTACAAACCGGTGGAAAGATTAAAATTTCAGCGATCCAAAACTATTACGAAAACGAGTTTGATCACATTTATAAGAAAAATAACGACAATCAAACAGCCAATACCAACCAACTTCTTGAAGATATCAGCGATAATGCTTTATTTCTTCAACAAGATTACATTGCCTTAAATGCGCACCCCTTAGGGCAGAAAGATGCATTAACCAAAACCAATAACAACTCGGCCTACGATTTACTCCATCAGGAGTACCACCCAACACTGACCAAATACCTAAAGACCTTTGGCTATTATGATATTTTTATTGTCGAACCCGATTCTGGCCACATCATTTACTCTGTATTTAAAGAACTCGACTATGCGACATCATTATTAACAGGGCCTTATAAAAATACAGGTTTAGCACAAGCATTCAAACAGGCTATGCAGCTACAAAATGCTGATGATACGGTATTGGTCGACTTCTCTCCCTATATTCCTTCTTATAATGCTGCCGCATCATTTATAGCCTCACCAATTATGCGAGGAGAAGAACGCCTAGGGGTACTTATCTTTCAAATGCCTGTTGATGGCATCAACGATATCATGACCAATCATCATTCCTGGAAAAATACAGGATTCGGTGAAACTGGAGAGACTTACTTAGTAGGCGAGGATAATTTATTACGTAGCCAGAGTCGTTTATTAATTGAAGATAAAGCAAGTTATTTAACTGCAATGAAATCCAGAACCAACCAACTAACCTTGGCAAAAATAGCCGCCTCAAGCTCAGCAATAGGCCTGCAAAGCGTAGATAATCAAAGCACTAGATCGGCCATCAAAGGGCTTTCGGGAATTACATATCTTAATAACTATCGCAATGAAGACGTTATCTCAGCTTATACGCCTATCAGTATAATGGGCTTCAAGTGGGCACTTTTAAGCGAAATTAATCAGAAAGAAGCCTTTTCTCATGTTAATGATTTATCAACTTCCGTTATCACAACAACGGTCATTATTGCGATTATTTTAATCGTTATCATGGGGGCCATAGGCACAATATTTACTCGCACTATCATTCGTCCAATTGAGATTTTTTCAAACAAAGTAAATCAAATAACCAGCGAAAGAGATCTCACTATTCGCATACAGGTGCGCGGAGACAATGAATTTTCCGCCTTAGCTACAAACCTTAATGCCATGCTGAATAGTCTTGCATCATTTTCAGGCAGCATGAGAGACCGAGCCGCAACTCTCGCCGATGATTCAGAAGCGCTGAATAAAACAACAAGCGATACGACTGAGAAAGTTAATCAGCAAGGTATAGAAATAAATGCAGCAGTAGCCGCTACAACAAAACTAAGCACATCCATTAGAGAAGTAGCACAAAATGCTGAACAAGCTGCAAATAAGATGCGTACAACTCGCAATCACGTCAACACAAGCATGGCTGTCGCGAATGATACTCAAACTGATATTTATCAATTACAGAAAAATATGGATGGCGCTATCTCGGCCATGGAACAGCTGGAAACCGAAAGCCAAGGTATCGGTGCGGTTTTGGATGTTATTCAGAATATTGCAGAACAAACTAATTTGCTGGCATTAAATGCAGCGATCGAAGCAGCACGCGCGGGAGAGCAAGGACGTGGATTTGCGGTGGTTGCTGACGAAGTTCGCACCTTAGCCAGTCGTACAGCCGATTCAACTGACGAAATTCGTACTAAAATTGAATCACTGCAGAAAGGGGTAGAAAACGCCCTCTCCTCCGTGCAAGCATCACAAGAAAATACTCAAAGTAGCATTGAAAAGATTGAATCTACAGTTGCATCATTAAAAGAAGTTACAGGCTATGTTGATGAGGTTGATAAAATGAACCTTCATATCGCCACAGCAGCAGAAGAGCAAAGCCAAGTTACCGAAGAGATTAATCGTAACGTGCTATCGATTAACAATTTATCCGATAATATATTAGAACTTACTGGCCAAATTACTGGCTCTAGTATTGACGTAAATGAAGTGTCCTCAGATATATTCAAACAAGTAGATCAATTTAAAGTTTAGAGCTGTTGTTTAGTTAACTATTAACAAATTACAGATACTAAAAAGCCGCTGCTCTCTTTAATTCTTTAAAGAGAACTGCGGCTTTTCGTTACAACTTATTTAAAAGCTTTGAGCAATTCCAAATTAGAAATTACTTCAAACGTTCCCAAACTGTTGCAATACCCTGACCCATACCAATACACATAGTTGATACACCGTACTGAGCATCTTTCTGCTCAAGAACGTTAATCAATGTAGTAGAGATACGTGCACCAGAACAACCTAGTGGGTGACCAAGAGCGATAGCACCACCGTGGATGTTAACGATTTCGTCAGCTTTGTCTTTAAGACCAAGGTCTTTAACACAAGGAAGAGACTGAGCAGCGAATGCTTCGTTCAATTCCCAGAAATCGATATCAGATGCTTCTAGGCCAGCACGCTTAAGTGCTTTCTTAGTAGCAGGAACAGGACCGTAACCCATGATCGCAGCATCACAACCAGCAACAGCCATTGCTTTGATACGTGCGCGAGGCTTAAGGCCTAGCTCTTTAGCTTTTTTGCCGCTCATAAGCAACATAGCAGCCGCACCATCAGTGATCTGAGAAGAAGTTGCTGCCGTAACAGTACCTGCCGCTGGATCGAAAGCTGGACGTAGCTTAGCCAAAGTTTCAAGAGTTGTTTCAGGGCGAATAGTTTCATCCTGAGTCATCAAGAACTGCTTACCATCTGCATCGTGTGCATACATTGGAACGATTTCATTTTTGAAATCGCCTTCAACTGTTGCTTTCTGTGCAAGACGATGAGAACGCTCAGCAAAAGCATCCTGTTGTGCACGAGAGATACCGTGCATCTTACCTAACATTTCAGCCGTAAGACCCATCATGTTAGATGCTTTAGCAGAGTACTTAGAAGATGCAGGGTTATGGTCGAAACCATGCTGCATGTTCACGTGACCCATGTGCTCAACACCACCAACAACGAATACATCGCCGTTACCAGTCTGGATAGCTTGTGCCGCAGTGTGGATTGCTGTCATAGCAGAACCACATAGACGGTTAACAGTTTGTGCAGCCGCTTCTTTTGGAATCGAAGTCATCAAAGAAATCTGACGAGCAACGTTAAAACCTTGTTCCAAAGTTTGGTTTACACAACCCCAGATCACATCTTCAACATCAGATGCTTTAGCGCCAGGGTTACGCTCAAAAAGAGCGTTAATTAGGTTTGCAGAAATGTCTTCAGCACGTACATTACGAAATGCACCGTTACGAGAACGGGCCATTGGTGAACGTACTGCGTCAATTACAACTACATCATTATCTTCGTAGCTCATTTGTATTCTCCTAGTCTCGTTCGTCAATTAACCGAAGTAGCTTTCGCCATTAGCAGCCATCTCACGCATCTTGTCAGTCACGTGGTATAGAGGGCTAATGTCTTTGTACTTATCAGCAAGTTCAACGAAGTTAGCAAGACCCACTGTATCGATGTAACGTAAAGCACCACCACGGAATGGAGGGAAGCCAACGCCGAATACCAAAGCCATATCCGCTTCAGCCGCTGTATCTACGATGCCTTCTTCAAGACAACGAACAACTTCGTTACACATTGGGATCATGCAGCGAGCAATGATTTCTTCTGCGTCGAA
>PAOL01000033.1 GCA_002708475.1 Oleispira sp.
AAATTCTACCATGCTGCTGTATTCCCAAGACAGCCATTCGTATTAAGCTCACTTAACTATCTCACTTAACTATCTCATTTAAATTCTCGTATTAAGTAACAGTCTTATTGTCTTAACTGATACAAATCAATATAGTATTTATCAGCATGACCTAGTATTGAATGAAATTCTAATCACTAAACCAAACAGGGAATCTGATATGTCGTTTTTATGCATCAATCAAAATGTAGCCGTTGTTCGACTTAATGCTGGAAAGCACCTAGAAGAGTTATCAGGAGAGTTTTATCTCAATCTTGATAAAGTGATTGAAGTGCGAATGAAAGCTATTCGTGAAGATCATGATGGCGATTTTTGTGCTGATGTGATTGTTGTTTTACAAGATAAAACACATGAACTTGTTTTCCGTAACAGCCCTGCTGGGAATAAAGCGAAGCAAACTCTAGAAAATTACCTAACTGAACAGTCTATTAACTGCGAATAGTTATTTCTAGACGTTTTTATGGCAAACTTAGATGATTAATTTCACACGAATATTCATCATCTAGGTTGTCATTATGAGTTTAAACTTTCCCCCTCTCGATCAATTAGCACCGCAATTTACCACGACAGATCAAAACGGCGATGAAGTTTCACTAGCCGACTTTAAAGGTAAAAAAATTGTTCTCTATTTTTACCCGAAAGCATCAACCCCAGGGTGCACAATTCAAGCCTGTGCGATTCGCGACCATAAGGCTGATTTTGAAAAAGCCAATACCGTCGTTCTAGGTATCAGCCCTGATGCAACTAAACGACTAACCAACTTCACTGTTAAACAAGAACTTAATTTCCCTCTCTTATCAGATGAAGATAATTCCATTGCAGAAAGCTACGGTGTTTGGGCATTAAAAAAGTTTATGGGAAAGGAATATATCGGCATTCACCGCGTGACTTTCATTATGGATGAAGAAGGTATCTTGCGACATATAATGGCTAAGGTTAAAACCAAGAGCCATCATGATGATGTATTAGAAATCATCCATGCTCTATAATCTGATGGTTTAAGAGCAATATTTAGCCTTTAGATTTTTTCTGCGCTGCCGATAGTATTGGCATGAAACGTTTCTGCCAATACTGTTTTTTTATTACTCTTTTACTTGTCTTTAACGGCAAGACTTACGCAACCCAAAATACTTTGGGCTGTGCGATAAATAGTGAGTACCAAAGCTTTGGATCACTACCAAGTTTTAATGACAATAAAAAGCCCTTAATCGGCTACTTTTGCGAGTTCCTTCCCAAGCGATCAACCTTTTTAGGCAATTGGTTTCCAACCCTTCCACAGGTATCCTTCAGCAAGTCAGAACAATTATTAATCAATGATAATTCATCAGAAGCCGATGATTATAATCAGAGCTGGTACATTGATTTAGCGATTAAACGCCTAGGTGATAGCCAATTAGTCATGCATGCTAAACACTCAAAATGGCAACATACGTTAAGTGCAAACGAGGCAACTTCTTTTTATTCTAGAAGTGCGAGCACTGCTCAAGACGTCATTACCATTCAGAAAGATCAACAAGCACGCTTGTCATACACCCTAAAGGCCATAGGCGCTTCTCTAGTTTTTCCTTACCGGTTACACCAGCCATTAACCCGCCTCACCTTACAGCGCCTAATAATTACACAAGCAATACAAGCAAATATAGAAGGTTTCCCAGATAACAGTTTGTATAACACTGAAACAGATTTAATAGAGATCGGAATTGATAGCCACTCCTATAATAAAGGTCTAAATATCAATTGGGGGATAGCTTTAGCTGCGGGCAGTATTGATATTGATAGCGCTGCAATTTCTCAAAACGATGACGATCTCAATGAGATCCTAAGCCTCTACGGAGGGTTAGAATTGCATTATCAATATAAGATTAATAAACGCTGGTTTGCTTTTAGCCGATGGCAATCGAAGGTTCGTTATTCACAGCAAGGTAAACCAGACAAACTCAAGTATGAACTAGGAGAAGTCTATAAGGTTACCCATGCCCTTAAATTAGGCCTTGGTCTACGCTTCTAGTTACTATCGATGCTTTTCTTGGCGGTATTCGCCTGGCGTTACACCTTGCCAGCGTTTAAAAGCACGATAAAAAGTACTGCTTTCCGAGAACCCTAGCTGCTGAGCGACATCCGCTAAAGAAAGATGCTTATCTTGCAACAATAGCAAACTACGCTGATGGCGGAGTTCATCTAGCAGTTGCTGAAAACTACTGCCTTCTTGTTGTAATTTACGCTGAAGGCTACGGCCACTCATAGCCATATTTTTCGCAATAACATCTCGATTTACTTCAAAACCTGAAGCAATAAGCTGCTCTTGAACAAGAGTAACGACACTTGGGTCTAATAAGCGTTTGAGCTGTCCATTTGCCATTTGTTCATGCATTGATGCTAAATTTGCATCAAAGCCTGGTAGGCGCTGCTTTAACAGTCTTGAATCAAACAAAAGGCTATTGTCAGATTGGTTTAATAAAACGGGGGCCTTATAGAAGTCATTATATTGATTCAACCCTTCCTGAAAATCATGCTGAAGGTGTACCTCCAAAACAACATCATCACGGCCCAACAACCAGTTCATAAAACTCGCCACTACAGCCATAACAGCATCTATTTGATGATAGCTAAAATTACTGACCGTTGGTCTATATACTAATGCGCTGATATTTGAGGGTTCTAATTCTTCTGGCAGTTCCAACTCTGAAGTTTTTTGAACCTCTGAAGCCTTTTGAACCAAAGAGAAAGCCCCGCCATCACTGATTAAGCGCTGATACTTTAAAATTTTATCAATTGCACTTGCCAAAGTTTCACTACTTAACATAGTAAATGCAATCAACTGAAAATGTGTTGGCTGAAGATACTTACCCATATTAAAGCCAAATAAAGGATCTGCGCTAAGTGATTCTGCCGCACGCCAAAGTAATAAGGTATCGCTGAGGCTTATACGATCACCTACAACTGATAAAGACTCTACAGGTAACCCTGCTGAAGACAATACAGCCTGCTCACTCACCCCCTGCAAACTGGCTGCTTGTAATAGGCCTTTTACCCAAATAACAGAAACTGTCTTCAATCCAACATACTCTCTATATCAACATATCTTATTAAACTGTCTTTCAGGGTCAAATATACTGGCCTATAAGGCTAATGTCTTGAAAGAATTTTTCACGTAAGCTGATCATCACAATAAAAATCGAAAGGAGCACCTGTTATGTCAAAGAAAACACCAGACCAATGGTTTAACGAATACGGTGATAGCCACCAAAATAAAACCAATAAATTGATTCATTGGATTTGTGTACCTTCAATTTTTCTAGTGATTCTAGCACTTGTATGGGCTATTCCTGTACCTGCCTTCCTCACAGATATTCATCCAAATTTGAACTGGTCCTTACTGGGTTTTATATTCATAGCAGGATTTTACCTGCACTTATCACCTAAATTAGCAGTCGGGTTAATTATATTTACTCTAGCCTGCTATGGCATTATCGCTTGGTATGAGAGTTTGCAGATAGCATCGTTAGCAGTAACAAGTATCGTTTTATTCATTGTATTGTGGATATTTCAATTCATTGGTCACAATATTGAAGGGAAGAAACCTTCATTTTTTAAAGATATTCAGTTTCTGATGATAGGGCCAGCATGGCTAATGGGATTTATTTATCGCCGCCTAGGGCTAAGCTATTAATATAAGGTTTGAGCTATTAGCTCTAGATTTAAGAGAATAATGGAAGAATACTAGATCAGTGAGCTTTATGACTCTTACGATAAAGTTCGTGATCTAGCTCGTCATAATCGAATTACGATTTTTATAGCAGTAGGTTGTATTGCAATAAATAACAATCTCCCGGCCTTTATCTTGAGTTTTAATAACGTAAAGATCATCGTATCCAGGAGATATGTCGTTAAAAGCCGCGCTATAGATCTGACTTGCCAACAATTTATGAGTTGATAAGCCTTTATTAGAGGCATGAGCTGTAAATACTAAGATCAACGTCATCACAGCGGATAAAGTTACCCTTGTCAGCGACTTCATAATGATACCCCTAATTAATATTGTATAGAATAAGTATAGGAAGCCTGAGTCATAAGCTCGGATCATTTTGTAATAAAAGATCTCTGATACGACTAAAAAGGAATAACGTTTAAAAAGGGATAATGTGAACATAAATTAAGCAGCCAATGAATGACCGCTTAATTCAATAAGCAACCTAACTGAATAAGCACTTCAGTTTAATGAGCAAACTGACGGTTCATAGAAACCAACAATTCAGCTTCAGCTCGAGCAACACCACAGCTTGAGACTAGATCATCTGCCGAAGCCCCCATACCAACCAAGCGCTGAGCTTGCTGATATAAAGCTTCATCTGAGGATGCTAACGTAGGCTTACGTTCATTCTCAACTAAGCGTTGCTCCAACTTTTTTACCGAACGACCAATGCCGAACGTACTCTTATTCATTGCTTCAAAATCATGCCTTAATTTCTGCATTTGCTGCTGTACATTTAATAAGTCGTTTTGATATTTACGCTTTACTAAAATAAATCCAGCAGCTGCAGTAACTAATAACAGACCATTGCTTATTAAAACCCAATGAACCATCGACATCGATGACAGTAACAACATGATTTCGAACTCCTATTCCTGGTTAAAAACCAGAAATTTCCATCCACTCTTCGTCAGTCATGAGTTTTTCTAAGTCTACCAAAATTAATAGCTCATCATTTTTATGACAAACACCTTGAATAAACTTAGCGCTTTCTTCATTACCGACATTCGGAGTAGTTTCAATTTCAGACTGACGTAAATACACAACTTCAGCCACCGCATCTACTAATATTCCAACGACTTGGTTTTCCGCTTCGATAATAACAATTCGAGTTTGGTCAGTTGTTTCTGCATGAGGCAACGCAAATCTTGATCGCGTATCCATCACAGTAACAACATTACCTCGAAGGTTAATAATCCCTAAAACATACGGAGGCGCACCCGGTACTGGGGCTATCTCGGTATAGCGTAAAACCTCTTGTACTTGCATCACATTAATACCGTAAGACTCATTTTCTAAACGAAAAATTGCCCACTGTAAAATTGGATCCTCTGCACTTTTCGTGGCATTTGCAGACATAAAAAATTCCTCATTAGAAAGGCCAGATTAATTGGCTCGCGTCAAAAAATATAATTTACCTTCCTTAACTATAGTAGAGAGCACAAAGTGTACCAGCCTAAAATTAAATATATTTAAACTGGTTTACAACTCGACTCCACTCGTTGCAACAGTCCTGATACATCAATAAGAGCACACATCTTTTCAATCACGGTGCCTGCTAGCCAAACTCGCTTACCACGGTCTCCTCGCCATTTGATTTCTGACGCTTCTAACCGAACAGTATCGTCAATAGATTGGCAAGCAATCGCCCAAGGGCTTTTTTCTAATTGTATTAAATATTTATAGCCTTGCTCAGCTAAAGATTCTGCGCGTTCAGGCATTATGAAAGTCGCCGTATCAATAACCTGCAAGTTTTGGTCTTCTCTGTGAATAAGACCCAAATACCACTTAGGTTGACCTATGAGTGGCTTAACATCATCAGAGATAACTTCATGCACTCCACCTAACAGCAATAAAGGAACTGCTAGTTTTAAGCCGCTAACACTGAAAAGTAAGCATTCAACACCTTGACTCGACCAAGATTCTTGGTCTGTTAATGTAGAGATCGACTGCTTAATTGCTGATTCAATATCTGAACTAACCGTATTGTTGATATCGCTCACGTCTATCACAGTATCTAAGGCTGGAACCGTTTCGACTAAAGTTTTAGCTATATGCTCCACTTTAGGAGCAGACTCAACTTTAGGAACAGCTGCCGTTTCAGTCCTAATGAGTTCAACCTTAACTTGCTCAGCTTCTACTTGCTCGATTTCTACTTTCGGTTTTGAGACAGTCTCTAAAGCATTTTCTGTTAACGTTTTTTCAGCAATCGATTTAGATGTTTCTATAGCGCCTGTATCGACTGCTTTTTGCTCGTCGATATCAGGAATATGAATGGCTTTCTCAACCCGCTGTGGTTGTGTTGCTGTTACTAATAACTGATCAAGATAATTTTGTAAGACACCCTCAACAACATTGTCTTTTATTTCCTTAGACTTAGAAGGTTTACTATCTTGGCGGGTCAGAGAATTAGTCACAAAGCATCGCCTCGGTTGCTAAAGACAAGCAACTATTAAGCATCACACTTTTTACTCTTGATACAGGAAGTTTTCCAATAATACTCAAACCCGTGAGTAGCTGTGTATACTTCTGCTCTCGAGTTCCACTTCCAAAACTTTCAGTTACTAATAAAATTTTTCCTTTTCTAATAGTATCCTGAGGACGAATAGGAGGGTTAACAGCAAGCGCTAGCTTGGCATCCCAAGAAGAACTATCTACTAATGTAGAATTTTCTACTAGCGAAGGGCTATCTACTAATAGCGTATCGAGGTAACCCGTAATAATATTTTCATTATTTTTCGATTGTCCGTTCATTCTTGGCCTCCTCCATCTGCTCTAATTCAGCTAATAAATGACGATAAGCACGAACTCCTCGGGACAAACGATCCATCTCGTTAGGGAATAAACCCTGATGGCTCGCATCACGAAATTTAGTATCAATTGGGATGGCTTCTTTCCATAAGTGTTCTGGATATAACTTACGCATTTCTTTTAAAGTCATAAGAGAAGCTTGAGTTCGACGATCGAATAACGTCGGTACAATAGTGAAAGGTAATTGGCGATTTTGTGAAGACATCACCATTTTAAGCGTATGAACCATTCGCTCTAAACCCTTTAGAGCAAGGTACTCAGTTTGAGTAGGGATCACTAAACGCTGGCAAGCAGCTAAAGCATTAACTAATAAGACCCCTAAAATAGGAGGCGTGTCTAATAATGCGTAATCATAATCATCCCATAATTGAGCAAGAGTCTTGGCAATAACCAGCCCCATGCCATCTTGACCACTAACTTGCCGCTCTAAGGTGGCAAGAGCTGTCGTGGCCGGCAATAAATCTACCCCTTCACGCGACGTTGGCTTTATTACTTTATGAATATAATCGAGATCTTTGCAGCGTTTTTCAAAAAATAAATCGTATAAGCTGGTATCAAGGCTATCTGGGTCATAACGAAAATAACTCGTAAGAGAGCCGTGAGGATCTAAGTCGATTAGCAATACACGTGCACCACGCTCAGCTAACAAGCCACCAAGCGACACTACGGAGGTTGTTTTACCAACACCACCTTTCTGATTTGCTATCGACCAAATTCGCACTTTATGCCACCTTTATTTTGACACCGAAACAAGTAATAAATTAGCACTGCAATTATTGTGCTCATTTAATATTGTCTTCTCTCGACCAAGGTTGATTTAGGCTACCTTGCTTAATTAATATTTCTACACGACGATTTGCTAAACGATGTTCGTCACTATCGTTGACAAAAATAGGCTTATGATAAGAATAACCCATCGCAGCCATTCTTTGCGGAGCAATACCAAATAGCTCAAACGCTCGCACCACAGCAACTGCTCTCAAAGCAGATAAATCCCAATTACTAACGACTAGCGCACTATTAATCGGGACATCATCGGTGTGGCCTTCAACATTAATCTCATTTGGGATAGGCCTAATTGTGATTGCAAGCTGCTCAAGTAAGTCCATCATTTCATCGCTAATTTCCCAGCCGCCTGCAGGAAATAAAGTATCAGTCTTCACACGAACTTTTATCCACTCGCCTTCCTGCTCAACAATTAATTCATTACTATCAATAAATACCTGCAATTGCTGAGTAATCGTTTCATAAAGCGGCATGATGCCGTTGTTATGTTCTAAAATTGTTGTCGACACTTCAGGCTGAGGCAGTAACTGCTGAGCGTTATCGGTGAACATTCCATCCAACGCCTCTTGAACCGCCTTGTACTGTTTTTCATCTAATAATTCAACGCTATACATCATGATAAAAAAGGCACATAACAAGGTCATATAATCGGCATATGAAATTAACCAACGATGACTATCCGGGCCTTTTTCACTCATACATCCATACCTTCTAAACGATAGCGTATCAACTGTGGGTTAATACCTTCACGCATCGCCATTACTCCTGCAATCATGGCTTTGTGATAACGCGTACGGCGCTGAATAAATAAGCGTAAACGACCAGCAATTGGGATCGCTATTAAGTTAGCGGCACCAACACCATAAAATGTAGCGACAAATGCAGTTGCAATACCACGCCCAAGTTCTTCTGCCTGATCTAAGTTAGATAAAACTTGCATCAAACCTAAAACAGCACCGACAATACCAAGGGTTGGTAAATAGGCTCCTAAATTATCGAATACTTCAGCAGCCTGCATATCTTTTTCATGATGTGTTTCAATTTCTAAACGAATACTATATTCAATGGCTTGCGGTGATTGTCCATCAGATAACATGACTAATGCACGCTTCATAACCGGATCAGACTCTGCTTGAGCAATTCGATCCAAACCCAAAATCCCATCCTTTCGATAAGCGTTACCGCAAGTTGTTAATTTTGTAAGTAATTGATCAATAGACTCATTAGGCGGTGAAAAAAGCCATGAAAGTAATTTAAGTGAACGCAAAGTTAAATACGAAGGTGTTTGCACAAGGGTTGCTAGTATTGAACCAACAAAAACGATTAATAAAGCAGGGGCATTCCATAGAGAAGCAAAAGAGCCTCCCTCCAAAACATGCCCAGAAATAACACTAATAATTGCGCCAAAAAGCACCAGTATGACAAACCGGTCCATCAGCCAACCTCATTAGAGATATGCGGACCTATATCATCAAGCGGCAAAACTTTTGCCACAAGTCCGGCTTTAGCAACTGCCATAGGCATACCATAAATGACACAACTGGCTTCATCCTGAGCCCAAATTGTACCACCCGATTGTTTTAGTAACTCTGCGCCTTCTTTACCATCAGATCCCATGCCCGTTAAAATAATGCCTAGAGCATTGCGACCAAAATGTTTTGCTGCTGAAGCTAAAGCAATATCAACACTCGGGCGATAGGTCACCCGAGCATCACTCTCATGAATATGAATAGAACCACCGTTACGCTTATCTACCATTAATTGCATGCCACCAGGAGCCACATACACATGCCCTGCTTTCAATTTATCGCCGTCCGCCGCCTCACTCACAACGAGGGGTGACAGTTTATTTAGCCGTTCAGCAAAAGCCTCGGTAAATGACCCCGGCATATGCTGAACAATCACAATAGGTTTTGAAAATCCTTCAGGAATATTTTTAAAAATAGTTTGTAAGGCGGCGGGCCCACCCGTTGAAGTACCGATAAGAACTATTTCTACATGACTCAGTGACTTAGCGACAGAATCTGTAGAGGCATGAAATGCGGTGGAACTGAGTTCGGAATTTTTCTTGATACTGACATTAGGAGAGATTTTAGCAGCAGCCTCGGGTACTTTACTTTTACCCGAGGCAGCTACTTCGCAAATTCTATCGGTTAGCACTTTATGCAACGTGGCTTCAGAAGCGGCTATTGCATCAAATTGCTTAGCGAGAAAATCAACAGCGCCAGCTTCAAGCGCATCTAAAGTTACTCGAGCACCCTCATAACTCAATGACGAAAACATTAATACAGGCGTTGGATTATCTTTCATGATTTGACGAACGGCGGTGACTCCGTCCATCACTGGCATTTCATAATCCATCGTAATAACATCGGGCTTTAAGGCCATTGCCTTATCAATCCCTTCTAAGCCATGACTTGCAGTTCCAATAACTTCTAATCGCGGATCAGCGTTAATAATTTCAGTGACCCTGCGCTGAAAAAAACCTGAATCATCAACAACCAGAACCCTAATTTTCGCGGATTTTGTCATGATAAAAGCTTATCCCTTAGGCCGCTGTTAATTGGCGAGCTGAATAATGTTGCAGCATACTAGGCACATCCAAGATAAGTGCAATACGACCATCTCCGGTGATCGTTGCCCCAGAAATCCCTGCGGTTCCGTGTAGCATGGCACCTAAAGGTTTAATCACAACTTCTTCCTGACCAATTAATTGATCAACCACAAAACCTGCTCGTTGATTACCAATAGAAACAACCAATACATGCGCACTTTCATCTACTTTTGAGTGTGCTTCACCTTTCACTAACCAACGTTTCAAATGAAATAACGGAATTGCTTTATCTCGAACAACTATGACTTCCTGTCCATCAACTACATTAGTTTGAGAAAGATCGAGATGAAATATTTCATTAACGCTTACTAGAGGGAATGCAAATGCTTGATCTTTAAGCATGACCATCAAGGTAGGCATAATTGCCAAAGTTAAAGGCACTTTAATTTCAATACGGGTGCCTTTACCCAAGCTGGAATCAATATTCAATGTACCGTTTAACTGAGTAATTTTTGTTTTAACAACATCCATACCCACGCCACGACCAGAAACATCCGAAATAACGTCTTTAGTGGAAAAACCAGGTGCAAAGATTAGGTTATAGCATTCATTATCCGTTAAGCGATCGGCAGCATCTTGATCCATCATGCCTTTTTCAACTGCTTTATTACGCAGAACATCAGCATCCATACCACCGCCATCATCTTCTATCGACAATAGAATATGATCACCTTCTTGTTCAGCGGCTAGAACAACAACACCCACTCGTGCTTTCCCTGACGCTTCTCGATCATCAGGCATTTCAACACCATGATCCACGGCATTACGCACCAAGTGAACCAAGGGATCTGCAAGTGCTTCAACCAAGTTTTTATCTAAATCGGTTTCTTCACCACGAAGCTCTAAATTAATTTCTTTCTTTAATGAGCGTGCTAAATCTCGAACAACTCTAGGGAATCGACCAAATACCTTTTTAATTGGCTGCATCCGAGTTTTCATAACAGAAGATTGTAGATCGGCTGTTACAACATCAAGATTCGATACCGCTTTTTGCATCGACTCATCATCACTCTTAAGCCCTAAACGAACTAAGCGATTTCGTACAAGTACTAATTCACCGACCATATTCATAATATCGTCAAGGCGCTTTGTATCAACACGAACTGTTGCCTCTGCCGTAGGCGGAGCATCTGCTTTAGCCGGTGGTTTAGCAGCAGCTTTTGGTTTTTCTGCTGCAGGTGCACTAGGTTTTGCTACAGGCGCTGCTGCTTTAGGTGCTTCTGCTTTAGGTGCTTCTGCTTTAGGCGCTTCTGCTTTAGGCGCTTCTGCTTTTTCAGCAGCTGCATCGGCAGGATTTGCTCCCTTTCCATGAAGCCTATCCAATAAATCCTCGAATTCTGAATCAGTAATCAGATCATCATTACCTGAAGCGGCATCATTACTACTTGGCTCTTCTGGTTTTGCTTCTGCTGTACCCTTTCCAGGGCCATGAATTTGATCTAATAGAGCTTCAAATTCATCCTCTGTGATTTCATCACTACTCTCTGCAGCCGCAGGTTCATCACTAACATCAAGAAAAACATCATCACCTGAGCTTGCTTCTTCAGGTTTAGCATCAGTTTCACTGCCATCTAAAGCATCAAGCAACTGCTCAAATTCATCATCTGTAATATCTTCAGACTCTGAATTAGCAATCGTTTCGACAATATCTGAAGCAACTGGAGCGTCAGGAGTCTCGATAACAGGTTCAGCTGCTGGCTCTGGTTCCGCTGCTGCAGGAGCATCTTCACTTTCAGGCTTAGCTAAAGTATTCAACGTTGCTAATAACTCAGGCGGTGCAGCTTCTGGTGCCTGACCATTACGTACAGCATCAAACATTTCATTAACAGTATCTAAAGCTTCTAAAATAACATCCATCAAATCAGACGTTACTTTTCGCTTCCCATTCCGCAAAATATCGAACACATTTTCTGCTTCATGACAGCAGTCAACCAAAGGGTTTAACTGTAGAAATCCAGCACCACCTTTGACTGTATGAAACCCTCGGAAGATTGCATTTAATAAATCATAATCATCAGGGCGTTGCTCTAGATCTACAAGCTGTTCGGAAAGAAGCTCTAAGATTTCTCCAGCTTCAACTAGAAAGTCTTGCAGGATCTCTTCATCGGCATCGAAACTCATCCATTAGCTCCTTAAAAACCAAGACTGGATAATAAATCATCTACGTCATCTTGACCTTCAACGACACCTTCAATACTGGTGTCAATTTGCGGACCTTCTGCCAAGACATTATTACTATCTTCTTGTGGGGTTTCAGTTTGATGAGTTTCTGTATGGGTAATACCCGTAATACGATCGACTTCACCAGCCATAGCGACTAAATCCACTAACCGTGATTCAACTTCTGCTACTAACTTCGTAACTCGTTGAATAACTTGTCCTGTTAAATCCTGAAAATCTTGTGCCATCAAAATATCTGATAACTGAGATCCGATTTTTTTAGAATTAGCCTGGGTTTGGGAAAAATAAGCGTCAACTTTTTTTGTTAAATCTCTAAATTCATTTGGCTTTAGTTCTTTACGTAAAAACTTTTGCCATTGTTCTTGGAGCTCTATCGAACCGTCTAAATTTTCTTGGTTTAGAGGCATTCCTTCTTCAGCCAGATCCATTGTTCGATTAGCTGCTTTATCGGTCATTTCTATAACATACGAAAGCTTATCTGATGCTTGACCCATTCCGGATTCTTCACTTAATTCATCTCCGGTTTTAATATTTTTAATTGACTCATGCAAACCTCGAGTCAACTTCCCGATTTCCTTATAAAGTGTTCTATCACGCGCTTCGTTGATACTGTTGACAACGCCAACAACTTTTCCAAGATCACCATGCTCGATCTTTTGCAACAAGTCTTCAGCAAGCTGTTTCATTTCCTGCTGAAAGGATGGCGCATGAGGTTCTATATTAAGCTCAGCCATACCACACCCTTGTTTTTAACCGTCAACACGTTCAAAAATCTTATCGATTTTTTCTTTGAGTACCGCTGCAGTAAAAGGCTTAACCACATAGCCATTCACACCAGCCTGCGCTGCAGCAACAATCTGGTCACGCTTCGCTTCAGCAGTTACCATCAACACGGGAAGTGTCTTGAGTTTGTCATCCGCACGTACATGCTTCAGCAAATCCAATCCAGTCATCCCTGGCATATTCCAGTCAGTAACTAAAAAGTCAAAGTCGCCACTTTGCAACATCGGCAACGCAGTTAAACCATCATCTGCTTCTTGAGTATTTGTAAAACCCAAATCACGCAGCAAGTTTTTGACGATACGTCTCATAGTAGAAAAATCGTCCACAACGAGGATCTTCATGTTCTTGTCCAAAGCGACCTCCGAATGCCAGCTTTTAAAGTCTTAATGTCTTCTATCTAAAAGTGTAGTCGTAGATAGAGCTTTAGCCAGAAAGAAAATTAATAGTAATTACAAAGAGTTAGATAATGCGCTAAAAATTACTGATTCGTTTGAAACCGTAATTCAAACTTCAAATGGAATTTAATACTTAACCGACTTATTCAGACCAATCAGTTAACCGTGATCGAAGTCGTAACGCTGCTTGACTGTGTATCTGACTTACGCGAGATTCACTAATCCCTAGCACTGCACCAATTTCTTTTAGATTTAATTCTTCGTCATAATACAAGGCGAGTACTAGCTGCTCTCGTTCAGGTAGAGCTTTAATTGCATCAGCCAAAGAGGATTGAAAAGCATCTCGCTCAATACCCATAAATGGACTTGGAGAGGAACCCACTAATTGCTCCTGTCCCTGCTCACCTTTTTCCATTACATCTTCAAAACTGAATAAGCGACAACTTGCTGAATCTTTTAAATGCGTGTGATATTCATCCACACTCATTTCTAAATATTCAGCGACTTCTTGATCTTCAGCATCACGGCCTTTGGCCAATTCAACTTCTTTAATTGCTTCACTAATACGCCGAGAATTTCTATGAACAGAACGTGGCGCCCAATCACCGCGACGAATTTCATCAAGCATAGAACCACGAATACGAATGCCTGCATAAGTTTCAAAGCTTGCACCTTTAGCACCATCATACTTTCGTGCAGCTTCTATTAAGCCAATCATGCCCGCTTGAATAAGATCATCCAATTGAACACTATCGTGTAATCGCCCACGTAAATGATGAGCAATTCTCTTTACTAATAAAGCATGATCTCGCACTAACTCATCAAAGTTAGGGCTACTGACTTCATCGTACATAGCACATCCATTCATTACAGGTACTACCCATGGGCTCCTGCTAGGACTAAATTTTCCACAAAGAACTCGAGATGCCCTCGTGGAGTTGATGCAAGTGGCCAAGCATCAACTTTTTTAGCTAAGCCACGAAATGCTGTGGCGGCTTTTGATCTTGGATAAGCTTCCACAACCGCTTTTTGACGCTGTACCGCTCTTCGCACCGCATCATCCTGAGGAACCGAACCAACATATTGCATGGCAACATCAAGAAAGCGATCTGTCACCTTAATCAACTTGGCAAATAAAGCGTGTCCTTCTTGCGGGGAACGAACCATATTGGTAATCACGCGAAAACGAAAAACTCCATAATCACGATTTAATAATTTAATCTGCGCATATGCATCAGTAATTGATGTCGGTTCATCCGTCACAACAATCAACACTTCTTGTGCAGCACGGGCAAAACTCATCACCGCGTCTGATATTCCAGCAGCGGTATCAATTAATAAAATATCTAACTCATCGCCAATATCACTAAATGCCTGAATTAAACCAGCGTGCTCTTGGGTTGTTAACATGGAAAGGTGCTGCGCACCGGAAGTTGCTGGTACAATTTTTACATTACCAGGTCCGTCTACCATGACTTCACGTAGACTGCATTCACCACGCAATACATTTTCAATGGTTTTATTGGCAGTAATTCCCAATAAAACATCAATATTAGCGAGCCCTAAATCTGCATCGAGAATTACAACCCGACGACCTAGCTCTGAAAGTGAACAGGCTAAATTGACGGTGACATTACTTTTACCCACACCGCCTTTACCACCAGCGACTGCAATTACTTGTACTGGGTGTTGAGCCATGCTTACACTCCGTGTTGCATAAAGTTATTTTTCATTGCCGAACTCACTTCTGATGTTTGCCAACGGGTTTGAGCCATGCGGGCCATCTGTTCTGCAAGGCGCACCATTTTCTCAGCATTGGGAAAATGAATATCATCTGGAATATGCGGGCCATCAGTTACCATATGAATCGGTAATCGTGTTACTGAAGCAATACTCATGGCCTGACCTAAACTAAAACATTCATCCAGCTTGGTAAAAATACAACCCTCTATTCCCGCTGGTTTAAAATGCTCAAAATTTTCTTGTAAACAACGAGCCTGACTCGTTAGTGGCAAGGCAAGCAAAGTCTTTACTTTATTTCCTGCCCCCTTAAGCATAGACAACTGCACAGAAAAATGTGGATCTTGTATCGCTAAACCTGCTGTATCGATAAGAATAAATTTTTTATCGCTTAATTGATCAAGCAATGCTGATAGATCACCATTAGGCTCTAAAATTAGTAAAGGGATTTCCATAATACGAGCAAACGCTTTCAACTGGTCGTGTGCCGCTATGCGATAATTATCCATAGTAATCAAAGCGATATCTTCATTGCCGTGATTAATTACATACTGAGCGGCCAATTTACCTATCGTGGTGGATTTACCAGCACCCGTTGGGCCTACAAATGCAAAGCAACCACCTGTTTGAAGCATATTATTTTCAGCTAACGGTAGATCTTCTGCAATAAAGCGTAGGCATTGAGCCCAGCCTTTTTCAATGTCTTCATCATCTTCAGGCAATGCACTTACTAATTTATCAGCCCAAGAAGGGTCTATTCCTAAATCTTGGCAACGCTGCCATATTTGTGCCTGCTGCCAACTTAAAGGTCGGGTAGGATTCCAAGCGTTACCTTGCTGGCTCACCAACCAGTTTTTTAAATCTTTAAGCTCATCTGATACCTTATTAAAAAAAGGCGTCGCTTCATCCTGGCTCAGATTAGACGCTTGCTGAGCTATCGTTTCTTGAAACTCTTCCTCTCCTAACATTACTGCATCCAGTGCTTTTGACTGAGCAATAGTGCCTTCTTTGATACCGATCAAGGCTTCTTTTAAAGCGGCTGTTGTAGAAACATTTGAATGATCAAAACTCGCATCACTTACAGCAGATTGGTTTAAGGCCGCCTGATTTAAAGAAAGCTTGTCGAGAGCCGGCTGCTCTTGACGAATTTCACCTGTCACCTGTTTAGCCTGTTCAAGCTCTTGCTGTAATGTTAATTGACGATTAAGTTCTTGTTGCTGCTGCTCGTCAGCGATTTCTTGATAATCAAGCGCTGCAATTACCTCAACGCCTTTACCAGAACGTTTATTCGATAGAATAACGGCATCTGGACCAAGCTCATCCGATACCATGCGCAGGGCTTGTTGCATATTTTTAGCAGTAAATCGTTTCGCTTTCATTTATTGCGCCCCCACGGTAGCTACGATGGTGATGGTTTTATTATCTGGAATTTCTTGATACGACAAAACACTCAGGTGCTCGATAGTATTACGCACAAAGCGTGAAAGCACTGGACGCAGCTGGCTTGACACAACCAGTACCGCAGGTCGTCCCGCATTTTCTTGCTCTTGTGTCGCATTCATTAATGATCTCTGAATGGCATCAGCCATACTGGGTTCAATTACTAACGTATCCATATTCCCTGTCTGTTGTGCGCTCTGTTGTACTGTCTTAAGCAACAACTGTTCCAGAGAAGGATCTAATGTCATAACACTCAGCTCATCCGCGGTTCCAAAGATGTTTTGAATGATTAAGCGTGCTAAACCAGTTCGTGCTGCTCCTGTTAAAGCGGCAATTTCTTGACTACGAGGAGACATGTTCGCCAGAGATTCGGCGATAGTTCTCATATCGCGCACAGGAACATCTTCCCGTAATAAGGTTTGTAAGACTGATAGCAACTGACTAATAGAAAGCGTATTGGGAACCAGCTCTTCAGCCAATTTAGGAGAAGATTCATTAAGAATATCCAGCATTTTCTGAACATCTTCATGACCAATCAACTCATGGGCATGTTTGTGCAATAACTGATTTAAATGTGTTGCGACAACCGTGCTGGCATCAACAACGGTATAACCCAATGTCTGCGCTTTGTCTTTTTGACTGGCCTCAATCCACATAGCCTCCAAACCAAAAGCAGGATCGAGAGTTTCAATACCTTCTAGTTTGCCAAATACCTGACCAGGGTTAATTGCCATATCTCGTTCAGGGTAAATTTCCGCTTCTGCTAACGTCACCCCCATTAAAGTAATACGATACTGACTAGGCATTAAATCAAGATTATCTCGAATATGAACCGAAGGCATTAAGAAACCAATGTCCTGAGAAAGCTTTTTACGCACACCCTTAATACGAGCTAATAATTGGCCTCCTTGATTTTTATCTACCAAAGGAATTAAACGGTAACCTACTTCTAAGCCGACACGGTCTACCGCCTCAACATCATCCCAACCTAGCTCTTTAATTTCTGCTTCAGGTAGCGCCTCTCCTGGCAATGGTGGCGCTCCTGCATTTGATACGGTTTTATTGGCTGAACTATTATTCTGCGCTGCTTGAGCATTTTTTCCCGTAACAGGCTTACCATCAACAAAAACACCGCCTTCACTGCGCCAATGAATAAAGTAAGCTCCCGCCCCTGCTAAGAAAGCGGCAAATAGAAAAACCATATGGGGCATACCTGGTATAATGCCCATAAAAAATAACACCATTGAGGTAATCGCAAGAGCACGAGGGGACGCAAATATTTGCCCGATAATTTGTTCACCTACATCTTTCGAATCACTGTTGCGAGTTACCATGATAGCTGTCGCTGTCGACAATAAGAGCGAAGGTATTTGCGCTACAAGACCATCACCAATAGCCAAAATAGTGTATTTCTGAACGGCATCCGCAAATAATAAATCGTGCTGCCCCATTCCAATCGCAAAACCACCTACAACATTAATTACAAGAATTAAAATACCCGCGATAGCATCGCCTTTTACAAATTTACTGGCACCATCCATTGAGCCATAAAATTCCGCTTCTGCTGCAATTTCTTGACGTCTCGCTTTAGCTTGATCAGCATCCATTAGCCCCGCATTCAAATCTGCATCAATCGCCATTTGTTTACCGGGCATCGCATCCAAAGTAAAACGAGCACTTACTTCAGCCACTCGTCCAGCACCCTTGGTTACTACAACAAAATTAATAATCATTAAAATTGCAAAAACGACCAAACCTACGGCGTAATTACCACCGATTAATACCTCTCCAAACGCTTCAATTACTTTACCAGCCGAATCACCACCTTGATGACCTTCTAACAAAACAACACGAGTTGACGCTACGTTTAACGCCAATCGCAATAAGGTAGCAATCAATAAAATACTCGGAAATACACCAAAATCTAATGGCTTAGTTGCGTAAATACAGATCAGAAGAACAACAATGGAGATGGCAATATTGAATGTAAAAAAGGTATCAAGTAAAAAAGGAGGTAATGGCAACGTCATCATGCCAAGTAAAATCAACAGCATAATAGGAATGCCAAGATTACCTGTAATTAAGGCAATGGCATTTCCTCGTATCTGTTGAAATATTTGTCCGCGATCTAACGTGGCCATAAAAACCCTAATGCATAAAAATTGACGTTAATCAGTCTATTTGCAAAAAGGGTGCACACTTTTGATTTTTCAAGAATTATTTTTTTAATCCTTCGCTGCATCAACTCTTAAATCTGCTGGAATTGGCATATCAGGACGGCGTTCAGGTTTAGCGCCTTGCCCTTTAGCATATTGATCCACTTGAAAAATATACGCTAATACTTGTGCAACTGCAGTGTAGAGTCCTGCAGGTATTTCATCATCAATACGTGTATGGGTATAAATGGCACGAGCTAACGGTGGCGCCTCCATTTGTGGAACATTATATTCTTTAGCAATTTCTCTAATCTTTAAAGCTGTTTCTTCAATGCCCTTAGCAACGACAACTGGAGCGCCTACTCCACCACTATATTTTAATGCAACCGCATAATGTGTAGGGTTGGTAATAACAACATCGGCATCAGGAACAGCGCCCATCATCCTGCGCTGGGCAGCTTCTCTTTGCATTTGACGAATACGCCCTTTAACTTCCGGCTTACCTTCAGTATCTTTAAATTCATCTTTAATCTCTTGTAACGACATGCGCAGTTTTTTTGTATGACTATAGATTTGCCAAGGTACATCGACCATAGCAATAATCAAAGTAGACGCACAAAGAATGACAGCCGCCCACAAAACAATTTCTGTAGAGCGCTTTATAGCCGGACGTAAAGGTGCTTTTTGCAAATCCATTGCATCTTGGAAATAATATTCAATAACAAAATAAGCAACAGTTCCAACTATTAACACCTTAGCCCATGCTTTAAATAGTTCGACTAATGAATTTGCCGAGAACATTCGTTTAATACCTGCTAATGGGCTGATACGAGACATCTTAGGTGCTAAGGCCTTAGTACTAAACAACCAGCCACCAACGCCTAACGGCGATAAAAATGCTGCAATTAATACTAAAATAAACCAAGGAAATAATGCAGCAACTGCTTCCCACATGGATTCGGACATATGACTAAACATATAGCTTGTATCGAAAGCAGCAGCACGCTCAACATCAAGATTAAAACGAGCTATATGATAAATTTTATCGCTCATATAAGAGCCAAATGCCACAAGCCCAAGCGCACCAAATAATAAAATAGCGGTAGTGTTGAGCTCTTTTGACCGAGCGGTTTGTCCATCATCTTTCGACTTCTGGATCTTTCGCTCGGTGGGTTCCTCCGTTTTTTCTTGACTGCTGTCTTCATCAGCCATATTTAAGCTCCGATAAATAGTCGATCAATATGTCGACCTTAATAGTTAAGGCGTACGAATTAATGAACGTAAAAATTCAAACAAGGTTTCTAATAAATTATGAAAACTNGTCCCAAGNTCACCAATTGTTAACCAAATAATCGCTAACCCGACCATCATNGTGACGGGAAANCCNAGNGAGAAAATATTTAANTGNGGNGCNGCNCTNGTCATAACACCGAATGCGAAATTAACAATTAATAGCGACGTTAAAGCTGGNAAAGCAATAATTAAAGCCGAAGCAAACATCCAGCCACCCCAGCGAACCATTCGCCCATAATCTTCCGCTGNCCANGCACCNGCTCCTATTGGCATGGTATAAAAACTTTCAACAACAACTTCGATTACGATTAAGTGCCCATTAAGTGCCAAGAAAGTAAGACTGATTAAAAATAGAAACCATTGACTGACGACAACAACTGAAACTCCTTGGGTTGGATCAACTGTAGTTGCAATACCCAAGCCCGTCTGCATCGCAATTAATTGACCCGCTAAAACAAAAACTTGAGTCACGATTTCCACCATGAAACCCAAGACAATACCAATCAACATCTGCTGAAAAATAATAAGAAAAGATGCCACTGACATTGGATCAACATTTGGCATATCAGGCAATAAGGGTGCGATTATTAGCGTAATAAAAACCGACAGTAAAATACGAATTTGTCGAGGAACAAGCTTGCTTCCCAGTAAGGGCATAACACCAAGACAACCAGCGATACGTGCGAAAGGGTAAAAATACTGGGTAACCCAGCCATTAAGATCTAAGGCGGTAAATTCCAACATAGGTCTGAATTACCCTACCCAACTAGAAATGGAATATTGGTATAAATACCAAGGGTAAATTCAACAACTTTATTAACTGCCCAAGAACCAAAAAAGATCAAGCTGACTAGAGTAATAATAAGTCGAGGTAAAAAACTTAAAGTTTGCTCATTAATTTGTGTCGCAGCTTGAAATGTTGCAACGACCAAACCAACCACTAGGCTAGGAATAACCATTACAAAAACAATAACCACTATAATAAATAAAGCTTGTGAGAATAAATCGCCTATTTGTTCTACACCCATGACTCCTCCTTAAATATTTCCTCCTTAAATAGCTCCTTAAATACTTTTAACATAATCAAATCGTCCCAAAGCTATTGGCTAACGTACCCATAACCAGAGCCCAACCATCAATTAAAACAAACAACATAATCTTAAAGGGCAAAGAAATAATAATGGGGGATAACATCATCATCCCCATTGCCATTAAGATACTGGCAACAACGAGATCAATAATAAGAAAAGGGATAAAGAGTAAAAAACCAATTTGAAAAGCCGTTTTCAATTCACTGGTAACAAATGCCGGAATTAAAATATGAAGAGGGGTTTCATCAGGGCTTAATAAGTCCTTTCTGCCTGAAATTCGAACAAATAAATTTAAATCTGTTTCACGTGTTTGTGCCAACATAAATTCTTTCATTGGCACTGTCGCTCTTTCTAATGCCTCTAATGGTTTAATGGTTTCATTTAAATAAGGCTGGACCGCAACTTCATTGACCTTGTCAAATACAGGCATCATGATAAACGCAGTTAAAAACAGCGACATCCCTAAAACAACTTGATTAGAAGGTGTTTGTTGCAAACCAAGAGCTTGACGCAAGATTGCCATTACGACAATGATTCGAGTAAATGCTGTCATCATCATGATAATCGCAGGCAATAAACTCAAAAGCGTCATTAACGCTAAAATCTGAATGGTTACAGTATATTCACCACCGGTATCAGTTTGCTGAAAAGTAACTGCTGGAATGCCTAGAGCATTGATGTCAGCAAAACTGAAAACAGGAAATAACAATAAAAATATTACGCTTAATAACTTCATGCTTTATTCAGCGCCTTATTGAAAATAGCTTGAAATGCAGGGCTTTGTTGTTCGATGTCTTTGGCTTCAATCGGAGTATCTAGCACCAACAATGTCTGAATAGACTGAGAAGTAATTCCAATGAGTATCTGTTGTTCACCCACCTGAATTAACGATACTTTCTCTTTTAAACCTAAAGAAATCGTTGCCAAGGTTTTGATCATTTTTCCCTGTCCAGAAAAATTGCCTCCGCCTGAGCGGCTCATTCCCTGTAAACGCTTAGCGAAATAGGCTAATAAAAAAATAAAAGCGATCATTCCGACGAGGGTTAATGCAACTCGTACTACCGAAGACATAGGATCAGGTGCAGTCGCGACCTCTTCCGCCTGCAACCAGGCAGGCGTGAAGGCAATCAACAGAACCAATAATTTCCAGCCAGTATTGTTAGCGTAAGCGTTGAATTCTTTCACTTTGACTCACCACATCCGTTAATCGAATACCAAACTTATCGTTAACCATAACAACCTCTCCATGCGCAATCAGAGTACCATTTACAAGTACATCCAAAGGCTCACCTGCAAGTCGATCCAGCTCAACAACCGAACCTTGATTCAATTGTAATAAATTACGAATTGGAATTTCCGTACGACCAACTTCCATCGAAATAGCTACAGGAATATCTAAAATAACATCCAGCTCTGGTGACAAATCACCGTTAGGCTTACCTTCATCTGTCAGCTCATCCAGGGGGGCTTGCTTTACGGAGTCTGTCTCTTCCGACATTGCATCAGCCCATTCATCGCCGACATTGCCTGCTTCTTCTGCCGTTGGATCTTCAGCCAGAGCTGCAGCCCACTCATCACCCACAGCCGCGTCAGAATCTGCGGCCTCTTCAACTCCAGAGGCAACGTCATCAGCGAGACTGTCTATATCAATATCACCAATTTTTCCAGAATCTTCACCTGCATCAGTATCCGTGCTTTCTGGTAAATCAGGATTCTGCTCAGCACCTGATTCTTTTTCATTCTCATCTTGAGAGTCATCACTCATAGCATCCCCCTTATCAACGCACTAGCGTCGCTTATGATTAAATTGTTCAACAACCTTAACGGCTAGGTTTTCATCAGAAACACCTAACTTGCCCTTAAACATAGGAATCCCCTGAGCTTGTAACGTAAAGTGCTCAGGCATCTCAATAGGAATAATATCCCCAGCTTTTAATGCAGCAACTTTACGTAAACTCATTTCATGCTCAACAACCGTGCCGTGTATCGCAACTTTGGCATTTAAAATATCTTCTCTTAAAGATTGCTGCCAGCGATCATCAACATCATCAATATCACTTTGCATACCAGCATCAAGCACCTCACGAATAGGCTCGATCATTGAGTAAGGAACGGTAATATGTAGATCACCACCGCCCCCATCAAGCTCAATATTAAACTTGCTTACGACAACAACTTCAGAGGGGCTAACAATGTTGGCCATTGCTGGATTTACTTCAGATCCTACGTATTCAAATTCAGCTTCTAAAATCGTACTCCAAGCTTCTTTATAGTCTTTAAANACNTGNGCCANNACNAATTGAATAACNCGTATTTCNGTTGGNGTAAANTCACGCCCTTCNATTTTTGCATGNCGNCCATCNCCNCCAAAAAAGTTATCNACCANTTTAAAAACTAANTTAGCATCTAAAATAAANANAGAGGTTCCACGCAANGGTCTNATTTTTACNAGNTTTAAACTNGTGGGNACATANAGAGTATGAACNTACTCACCAAANTTCATAATTTGNACNCCACCTGATGANACATCAGCACTGCGGCGNAAAAANTTNAACATACTTATACGGGTATAACGTGCAAAACGTTCNTTGATCATNTCCAGAGTNGGCATCCGNCCGCGAACAATACGGTCGTTNCTNGTNATGTCATAAGNTTTGACNCCCTCACTGCATCGATATCNGAATCNGGTTCAACATCNNCNTCATCNACACCATGCAATAGCGCATCAATTTCGTCTTGGCTTAATAAGTCCTGCACGTAATTTCCCTATTGCATNACGAAGTCAGTAAACAATACTGCTTCGACACCATCGACACTAGACTCACGCTTTAATACAGTTACAAGCTGGTCTTGCAGTTTTGTTCTTAACTCTACGCGCCCTTCTGGCGTTCGTAGATGCTTAAAGTTCTGATCTGATAAGACCCTAACAATTTCATTTCTTAGCATAGGNTTATGCAANTCAATCGCNTCAACTGTNTCTTGNGANCGAGTCATAATTTCTATACTCANTTGTAAAAAACGNTGNCTTGTACCGACATTATAATTAATAATAAATCTCGGCTTCATTTTTATATACTGAGCAGGANTAGGAACATCTGCGACCTCTTCAGCCACTTCATCTGTAATCTCCCCACCTTCNGCNTCTTCTTCAGANTCATCTGAAGACATTAAAAATAAAGTNACCCCAACNGCAATTGCAATAATTAAAATAACTCCAATAATGATAAAAATTAATTTCTTTTTACCACCACCTTCTGCTTCTGGGGTACCTGGATCTAATGTTAAATCTTGCTCATCAGCCATAGCGTCATTTCTCCGATAGACATAGTCAATTTAGCAATAGGTATGCCAGCTTTTTCCGTCAAAAAACCTGACACTTTTGAAAACACTGCCTTTATTTAAAAGACAGCGCTATAGACAGCTTAGACAAGCAATGGCGGGTCTACCTAAACAAAGGTATCTAATAAGTTATTATTTTTAGGAAGGGTAATTTCAATGTCTTCATTACCGTCAATAAATGAAGCGTCAGAATTTTGCTGCTCGTCAGCCAACTCTCTATTAGAATCATGATGTTCACCAGCACTTTGCTCTGAGCCCGTTTGAACATCAAAGTCTGATAACTCCAATCCTTCATTAGCCAACATATCACGCAAGCGATTTGCACTACTCTCCAAGGCTTCCTTTACCTGAGGGTTTTGCACCTGAACCTGAACTTGGGTTTGCTGATCATCTTTAATCTGCAACTTAAGCTCTAACGTTCCTAATTCAGGAGGATCTAAATGAATCGTTACATTTTTAATGTCTTTAGCCGCATTCATACTAATACGCTCAGATAAAGCATCCCCCCAAGCCTGCTGACCTTTCGTCAGCCTTAATACTTGATCATCCTGTTTACGTTCTGTAGATAATAACTTAGCCTCCACCTCTGCTTTTTCTCCCTCTTCCACAGCCGCTAAATCCTGCAATGATTGCTGAACAGGATCTTCATTCATTGCCAACGCTAGACCTGCGCTACTTTCAGCAGACGCCATAAGCTGAGCAGGCAACGCAGACAAAGCGTTTAAAGGTGAAGAAGTCTGTAGAGGTGAAACTGAATTAAACGATGAAGACATAGGATCTAATGTTTTCTTCTNAGAACCCAAAAATCGATCCATCNCTGGACTTTCAGAAATATCANCGCCCTCTAGATCACTCAAATTCGCAGCGGATAATGAGCCTGATGAATCAAGAGCTCCCTTATTAACAGCCCCCCTGGCTTGTAAATTTGCTAATGCATTAGCCGCTGAATGTTGATCATTAATAATTGAAGACTGCGACGTTAGCGGTTGAGGTACTGCAGTTTTGGCTGCGCCATTAATAGGTAGCGTATTACTGACTAATGATTGAGCATAAAACCCTTGATTTTCTAATAGGTCTTGAGCTTTTTCATCGTCTTCAGGCAGGGCTTCAAACTGATCAACATTATTGATCTTTAATGACTTTGGTTTTTCTAATGATGTTAATTCCGCATCCAGCTCTGACGAAAGCGGCAACTGATTACCGATAGGCAAAACCTCAAGCGGCAAAACCTCTACTCCATCAATAGTTCCTAGGCCTGTTTCACCAGAGATAAGAGGATCTAATATTGGCATGGACGCATCAGATAATAATTCAGGCTCAACGAGTGTCGTGTTGGGCAAATAACCAGCTAACAAGCTGTCAAAGCCTGTAGAATCGGGCTTTTCACCAGTTCCTAATTTCGCCAAAGGATTAGCTGTCGATAGACCTAAGCCCATAAATAGCTGCATTAAACCTTGCTGTGTTGGTTGGGTTTCCATAATACCTCCCATTAATCTTAACTATGTAATAGCAATGGGTAGGCCAACTCTGTGTTTATTCGAATGAATTAGTTAAGTTGATGGATAGATCACTTTATAGATAGCTAAATAAGCTAATAAATTGAATAGATAGATTAAAACGATAATAAGGGAAAAGAATTAATTAAACTTACCCTGACTATAACGATAAAAGAATAGATCTCACATTTTTATACTCATTATCAATGCTAACAATTAACTCAGGAACGCCATCAAGACTTTCCTTACGAACAATTTCTTCTAACTGAAAGCATAAGTCTGCTAGAGGTAAAGCGGATATATTTCCTGAAGCTCCTTTAAAGCTATGAGATATTTCTCTTAACTCGTTATAATCATTATTTTCAAGAGCTTGCCCTAATTGTTTAACTCTAGGGTCTGAATCAACTATAAAAACCTCTATGAGTTTAGGAAAGTCATCCTCCATGATTTCTTCAAGCATCTTTAATGCTTCTATATCAAAATGCGATGCTTTATCAAAATCGGTCATCAAGCTATTTTACCTTACAATAAAAAAACGATTAACATATTAATTCGTGGGCCAATGTATTTCTGCTATCACTTTATTCCCACAGCCTAAATATTCTAACGAATGGCATAATGTATAAATTAATGGAATACCTCGCCCAGAAAACTTCTCTTGGGGCTTTTCAGATACTTTAACAAATTTATCAGGGTAGTCAAAACCTTCCCCAGAATCCTCCAAGGTCAAAGTAAAAACTCCTGACCTGCCTGTAGATTGATGATTCATACATACTCGGATATAGCCCTCTGTTAATTGATCAAGGCGCTCTTGACGTAAGCTATAATATTCCGCAAACCCTGCAGGAGTTGACTTTAAAGAGGAGTCTAGTTTCAATATTCCATGCTCCAAGCCATTGGAGAAGAGTTCAGCAAGAACAGTAAATAATTGCCCCCCCATTGCCCGTAACGCAGGAACCTCCATCATAATATGCATCAGTAACGGCAAGGGATTAAAATGTTTTAGCGAATCCACACCCAGTTCATATTCTAAGTCCCAATCACTAGGCCCNGTGACAGTACTTCTTTTACTGATTNTATCCGAATTATCTAAGTCACTAACGTCAACCATTTTTACTTCTATAATGGTTGTATCATCATCTCGTTCAGACCTTCCTACAAAATCACTTACATTCTTCTTAACGGTGTCAAATACCACATCGGGTGAGAGATCTCGATTAAATATAGAACTTAGGCGGGCTTCACCAAACAGATCACCATCAGCATTTCTTGCCTCAATAACTCCATCTGACCACATATACAACCGGTCCCCTAGATCCATTGAGTATTCGGTCATTTCAGCATCAAACTTCTCAGCGCTTAATACGCCTAATGGTAAATGACTAGAACTGATTGTCTTAAGCTTCTTACCATTCCCAGACAGTAAATAGGAATCAGGAACACCTCCCATCCAAATACTGACACTGCGTTTAGTAAAACTCAGGTCGATGACTGAAGCACAGCAGAAAAAACCAACAGGAAGGATTGTTTTAAGTTTTAAATTAATTTCTTTNAGGATTTCTCGTATTCCAAAACCCTTAGCAGACATTCCATAGAATATTTCCGCTAATGGCATAGCGCCAATTGCAGCAGGTAAACCATGGCCAGTAAAATCTCCAAGAAAGACATACATTCCACCTGTAGGCTTGCGTGCTGCAAGTAAAACATCACCATTAAAAACAGCAAGTGGAGATAACATATACTGTATATTAGAAGCGTTTAAGCAGCCTGAGTGAGCTACGNTATCAAATACCGTTTTAGCAACACGCTGCTCATGNAACATATGCTGGTTATGTTCAACAATCGTGTCTCGCTGTTTCTGCAAGATGGCATGCATACTGCGCATTCGACTAAAAGCATCTATTTTAGCTTTTAAAATAATATGGTTATAAGGCTTNGAAAGGAANTCATCNCCGAACTCTAAGCAGTCCGCTAGACTCTGCGCGTCAATTAAAGAGGTTAAAAATATAATAGGGACAAGATCTTCACCCGCTAATCGCTTAATCTCTTTTGCTGCTGCCATACCATCCAAGACAGGCATTAATACATCCAGTAGGATAATATCAGGAGATTCCTTGACATAGCAGTCTATAGCGAGACTACCATTCTCNGCNTGAACGACCTCATGCCCTTGATTACTAATAATTTTACTTAATAATAAACGATCTGAAGAATTATCATCAGCAATCAATATTTTCATTTCAGCTACCCAAGAATTATGTTATTGAATAGTAAAAAGTTGTTCGAAGTTAGAGATTGTTAAAATTTTCTTAACGTCATCATTGCACTTAACAATCTTAACATTGGATGCATCACCACCTGCATGATCACGTAGTAGCAATAACATACCTAGAGCCGAACTGTCTAAATACGATGTAGCACTCAGATCAACAGTGTAAGTATCTATCGTCGAAGCTTCACCTTCATATGCACTTCGAAATTCTTGATGCGCACTAAAGTCAAAGCGACCATCCACCTTAATTGTTAACTCTTTTGCACTACTATCAAAATTTGCTTGAACACCCATTTTTATATCTCCGTTACCATTAACTTAATCTTAGACCAAATTTGGCATTTACCTAAAATATAGATCTATCATTTTTTTTGAGCAGATTTCAACATTTTTTCAGCTATGTCCTGCAGAGGCAAAACCTCATCAATAGCGCCAGCATTGAATGCTGCTTGAGGCATGCCCCATACAACCGAAGTGGCTTCATCTTGTGCATATGTAATCGCGCCAGCATGTTTTAACTTCAACATGCCATTGGTGCCATCAGCCCCCATACCTGTCAACATAACCGNAACTACTTTCGAGCCATAGGACTCTAAAATAGAATTAAACATGACATCAACTGCCGGCCTATGACGATTAACCTTTTCCGTTTGAATAATACGGCAAACTTTTTTAGAACCCGAAATCCCTATCGTCAAATGAAAATCCCCCGGAGCGATATATACACAACCAGGTCGAATTATCATCCCTTCTTGAGCCTCAAAAACATTCATAGGTAGAGCACGATCTAAACGCTCTGCAAAAGACTTACTGAATACTTTCGGTATATGTTGAGTAATCAAAATAGGAGGACTATTAGAAGGTAAAGATGACAATAACACCTTAATTGCCTCAGTCCCTCCCGTTGAAGAGCCAATAGCAATTACTCTTTTATAATCACCTGAAATAGTAATTGTAGAATGTGTTGATTTTGATTGCTGAAAAGCCTGAACTCTCGCTGTTGAAGCCATACGCACCTTATCAACAAGCTCGTCTGAAAAAACACGTAGCTTAGTTTCTGTTTTAGCTTTTGGCTTACAAATGTAATCGACAGCACCTAACTCCAAAGCTTCTAACGTTTCTGGTGCTCCGCGTTCAGTCAAGGTTGATACCATAACAACTGGCATAGGTCTTAATCGCATTAGGTTTTTTAAAAACTGCAACCCCGTCATTTTAGGCATTTCTATATCGAGCGTTAATACATCTGGGGATAATTGTTTAATTTTCTCCCTAGCAACCAGGGGATCTTCAGCGGTTCCAACAACTTCGATATCATCTCTACTGTTCAATATTTCCGTCAACATCTGTCTGATCAAAGCAGAGTCATCAATAATTAATACTCGTATTTTAGACATATCGCATTCCTAAAATAACTCAATATTATTATCTGGCTTAGAATCTTTACTCTCTGTAACCTGTTTCTCATAGGCTATTTCACGCTGAACAATCGTATCATTTTTAACATTTTTAATTCTTCTCACCTTCACACAACCGGTATCAGGAAAGTACAAAACTTTTCGCGCATAAACATCACCAATATCACAGGCTTCGATTTTCATTTGTTCATCCGCTAAATATTGATATACAAATAAAATATTCTTTTGGCCTATATCAGTCATTTTTGCCATCATTTGACCGCCACCAAACACCTTTACCTCAAAGTTACTTTTTTCCCCCCCACGCTTTAAAATGGCATTAATCAAATACTCCATAGCCCAATTGCCATATCGCGAAGCTGATGTAACGGGATTATTCCCCCAACTATCGCTCGAGAATTCATTATTTTGAGGAAGCATGAAATGATTCATCCCACCGATTCCTTTTTTCTTATCCCTAATACAAACCGAAATACACGACCCCAATACTGTGGAGATCATTTCTCCATGTGTTGAAACGTACAATTCTCCCGGTAAAATTTTTGCAGACCAAACACCATGAACAGCATCCCAATAACGATTAACATGCTCAAACTCGATACTTAAAGGTGGTTGCTTAGAGTGACTAGGAATATTATTCATTACCGAATTTTCCTATAGATCGTATTACCTATATTTTCAAATCGATCACTAATACCATGTAAATTTTCAGAGTGGCCAATAAACAAATATCCTCCAACAACTAACATCTCGGCATAACGCTCGAATAATACTTTTTGTGTTGGCTTATCAAAATAAATAACGACATTACGACAAAATATAAAATCGAATGGTCCAGACATTGGCCAAGATTCAAGTAAGTTTAACCGTTTGAAATGTACAAACTGACCCACTTTATCTTTAATCTTTACTTCTTTACCATCGCTTCCACGTTGAAAATAATTTTTTATCGTACTCTCTTCTAAGCCATCAACTTCTGAAGATGAATATACCCCTGCTCGTGCTTTATCCAATACTTCAGAATCTAAATCAGTTGCTAAAAGTTTGACATCCCAACCAGAAAATCCACCGTATTTTAATAGGGTCATCGCAATAGAATAAGGCTCCATTCCTGTTGAGCAGCCTGCAGACCAAATGCGAATACGTTTAGATTCANTATTTTTTCTTACTACTTCTTTTAAAACTGTTTTATGCAAATACTCAAAGTGATGATTTTCTCTAAAAAACGATGTGAGATTTGTAGTAATAACATTAATAAAATTAGAAAGTTCTTGATCAAGGTTTGTTTCGAGAAAGTCCAAATAATGAGTAAAACTTGCTAGGTTTAATTTTCTAACGCGACGAGCAATACGGCCATAAACCATATCTCGCTTCTGTATCCCTAAAACAATTCCTGTATATCGACCAGCCAAGTCAGAAATTCGCTGGAAGTCGTTATCTGTCATAGGGAATTCCTTTTCCCTATAATCTATTACTGGCTTAGTAGTCGACATATACTCTCTTAAAACTCTTGCCATTCATCATCAGAAGAGTCGCTCATCGCAGCACCTTGCACTTGATGTGACGCACTTGCTACAGGAGTTTCAATACTAGGAGCAGGTGTGCTAATAAAACCTGTCATTGCGGAAGCTGAGTTACTTAGAGTGAAAAANTCCATCAACTTCATCATTCCCCTTGATTGCTCGGCCATAGCCTCACCGGCAGCGGTAGCCTCTTCCACTAGGGCAGCATTTTGTTGAGTCATTTCATCCATTTGGGCAACAGCACTATTAACCTGCTCAATCCCTGAAGATTGCTCTTGAGCCGCCACACTAATTTCTTCAATCATATCGGTAACGCGTCTAACCGAAGAAACAATGTCTTCCAATGTTTTACCTGATTCATTAACTAAACTGGTACCCGCATTAACTTTTTCTACGCTATCGCGAATAAGATCTTTAATCTCTTTCGCAGCACCTGCTGAGCGCTGAGCTAAATTACGAACTTCACCAGCCACTACCGCAAAACCTCGACCTTGCTCTCCCGCTCTTGCAGCTTCAACCGCTGCATTCAAGGCTAATAAATTAGTTTGGAAAGCAATTTCATCAATTACACCAATAATGTCAGCGATCTTATTACTGGCTTGATTAATTTCATCCATTGCCGTTACTGCGCGGCTTACAACTTCTCCGCCTTGCTCAGCCTGCTTACTAGCAGATGCTGCAAGTTCATTAGCATGCGTAGAGTTTTCACTGGTTTGCTTAACAGCACTAGTCATCTCTTCCATGCTCGAAGCAGTTTCTTCTAGATTCGATGCTTGGGATTCTGTGCGCTGACTTAAGTCTGCATTACCTTGAGCTATCTCGTTTGCTCCCGTAGAAACAGTTGATGCCGATTCTCGAATATTAGTAATGATCTCGGTAAGTTTAGCCACCGTCGCATTAGAGTCTTGTTTTAACTTACCAAAAGAGCCGTGATAGTCTGCTGAAATAGTTTCTGTTAAGCGACCATGTGCTAAAGCATCTAATACGCGGGCAGTGTCATTTACAACACTATCGGAGATTCCAACCAAGTTATTTAAGCCATTAGCGAGATTTAGGAAGAAACCATCTTTATTCGATGTTTCTAATCGGTGAGATAAATCACCATCGATAGCAGCTTTTACAAGATCATCGACTTCTTTTTCTACTGCCACCTCATCAGTACGATCCATCCATTCTACAACCGCACCTAAACGCTCACCTTCTTCATTCTTAATTGGATTCGCAATCAAAGAAAAAGTACGACCGCCAACCATTATCTGCGCTTTATACGTACTTTGCATTTTAGCTAGGAGGTTGCGCTGATGAGATGGATTTTTATGAAACACATCAATATTCTGACCAACTAAATTAGTTGCATCAAAACCTGGTAAATCTTTACGGATATCGCTTTGTGCATTATTCATCATGCCCTTAACCGCAGCATTCATATAAATAATATTACAATCGTTATCAGCAATCATTGTATTACCTGAAACAGAGTCTAAGGCTTGTCTAACTCGAGCATTTGTATCTGCAATTTCTTTCTCCTTAGCCTCTCTGGCTAATATTTCTGTCTTATCCATCCACTCAACAACCGTCCCTAAGCGCTCAGAATCATTAAATACAGGGGTTGCTATTAAGTTAAATGTTCGTGGGCCAACAACGATATTGGTACTATACACTTCAGAAAGTTTAGCTAGCATACCGCGCTGATGGGAGGGATCTTTATGGAACTGATCAATATTATTACCCACTAGATTATTTGCATCGAAACTCGGAAGTTCAGCTTTTAAATCAGCTTCAGCTAGCTTCATCATCGCTTTCACTGAATCATTCATATAAACAATATCGAGATTAACATCTGCCATCATGACATTCGTATTACAAACATCTAACGCTTTACGTATACGAATATTTTCTTTTGAAGCTTTTTGATCTGCTTTCTCTTTTGCCAACTCTTCTGTTTTATCTTGCCATTCAACAACGGTACCCAAGCGAATTTTTTCATCAGAAAAGATAGGTGTAGCGATTAAACTAAAACTACGGCCACCAACGACAATAAGCGTCTTGTAAGTTTCTCGCAGACTGGAAACCATATTTTGTTGATGAGAAGGATTTTTATGGAATATATCAATATTACTTCCCACTAGGGTCGAGCTATCAAAATTAGGCAGTTCAGATTTAATTTCATGCTCAGCTTTTTTCATCATGCTTCTAACGGATTCGTTTGTATAACAAATATCATTATTTACATCTGCAAGCATCACATTAGTATTACAAACATCCAGTGCTTTTATTAAACGCTCAATTTCAATTTTTTCCCCTTCATCAATGGGATTACTATACTTGGATAACTGAAACCAACCTAGAATAATAGACAGCGCCAAACCAATTACTGCGATTACAGTAGACAATCCAGCATTCGCGGCTGTCATTATTAAATAGATTAATGCCAGCGCTGAAGGAATGATAGTGACTACTGGAATTTTCCAATGCGTTAAATTTTGTTCTTCAGACATGATACTCATCCTGTTTATTACCAAGTTCACACTTCAATCATCAAACAGAGTTTCTTATTGAAATTTTAATAATTAAAGTTATTACTATACTTTCTATTTAATCGTTATCCGCTATTTAATCGTTATCGGCCGTTAAAGCGGAAGCTAAATTTAATAACTGCGTATCAATAGTTAATAGTCGCTGTACGTCCAAAAGAATAATCATACTGTCATCGACAGAGACTAAACTACGAATAAATTCTGTATTTAAATCTTCAATTAAATCAGGACTATTTCTAGTATCTGAATTTTTAATTGAATGAACATCAGATACAGCATCAACAACGATACCCATTACTCTTTCACCGCGTTCGGTTTCAACTTTCAGAATAATAACTACAGTAACAGGGCTATATTCAACGCGTTCTAAATGAAACCGACTGCGTAAATCCATAATAGGAACTATTGTTCCTCTAAGATTGATAACACCTTTAATATAATCTGGTGCATTAGGAATAACCGTTGTCGGTTCCCAGCCACGAATTTCTTGAACTGCAAGAATATCTACACCATATTCTTCATCAGCCATAATAAACGTCAAATACTGCTGTTCATCATCCGGTTTCAAGCCGGATACAGCATCGTTATTACTTGTCTGTGCTGTACTTGTCATAATCTTTTTCCTTAAGCAGCTTGAGTTTGATCATCAGGATTTTTGTCACTTGGTTTATTATTCAACCCTGACACATCAACAATTAGCGCAACTGTTCCATCACCTAAAATTGTTGCTCCGGAAATCGAATCAACTTTCTGATAATTTTGTTCGAGACTTTTAATAACTACTTGTTGCTGCCCTAATAACTCATCAACAACAATGCCAAGCTTTTCATTATCCCCTTCAACAACTACCAGCATCGCGCCTTCCAAATCTTTTGTGTTAGCACCTGTATTAAATACATCCTGCAAACAAATAATCGGAATATAATCATCACGAAGCTGCATTACATACTGACTGCCAGTAATATTATTTAGCATATGCTTTTCTAACTGAATGGATTCAACGATAGACACCAAGGGGAATATATAAACTTCGTTACCAACTTTAACGAGCTGACCATCAAGAATTGCTAGAGTAAGAGGTAGTCGTATTGAAAATACAGAACCTACACCTGGATTAGAAGTTACTTCAATAGAGCCATTAAGCTCTGCAATATTTCTCCGCACTACATCCATACCAACACCGCGACCGGAAACATCACTAACAACATCCGCTGTTGAAAATCCAGCTTGAAATATTAAGTCATAAATTTGGGAGTCAGATAGCATTTCATCCTGCTGAACCAATCCTTTTTCTATTGCTTTGCTTAAAATTCTATCTTTATTTAGTCCTGCTCCATCATCCTTAACTTCAATAACAATATTTCCACCGTGATGATAAGCATTGAGGGTAATTGTCCCGTTGCTTGATTTACCATTAGCAAGACGATCTTCAGAGCTTTCTAAACCATGATCTAAAGAATTTCGCACCAGGTGAACAAGAGGATCACCAATTTTTTCCATCACAGTTTTATCAAGTTCTGTATTCTCACCTAGCATTACTAGGTCAACTTCTTTATCTAATTGCTTGCTTAAGTCTCGAACTAAACGAGGGAAGCGGCTAAAAGCAAAGCTAATAGGTAGCATACGAATTTTCATTACACTTTCTTGCAGCTCGCGCGTATTTTGCTCCAGCTGAGAAAGTCCTTCTTGTAATCGTAATACCCGATCCATTGTAAATTCTTGGCCAAGTTGACCAAGCATAGATTGAGTAATTACTAGCTCCCCAACCATATTGATTAAACCATCTATCTTATCAATCGAAACTCTAATAGATGTATTTTCAGTGGATTTTGCTTTACTCTTTGCTGGCGCTGGTTTTTGATCTGTTTTTTTATTTTCTGAAGGTTTTTCTACTATAACTTCTGCGACAATAGCAGGAGAATTTTCCGTGTCTTTGTTAACAACTTCAGTGCTTATAGCCTCAGCTTCTGTCTCTATATCGGCGATAACTTCAACGTTGCTAACATCATCAATTTGAGTACTTCCCGATAAACGCTCATAGCGGATTTCACAATCATCAACAACCCATTCAAAAATCTCTTCCATATCCGATAACTCAGTATCGGCGTAAATATAAATAGTCCAAGATAAGTAGCACATTTCAGGGTGCATCTCAGAAAATTTAGGAAGTTTTTCCAAATGAGAAATAACTTCAATTTTTCCATTATCTTCAGTTGCCGCCAACTCTTGTAGTTCACGGAACATACGGTATGGTTCATTACCTGTACATAAAACATCTTCACAAGGAATGAATTCTATCTTCCACCCTTTTACATCATCTTCACCTGCAACTGATCCCTGATTCTTTTCATCCGTTAAGTCAGACTCTCTTAGGGTATCTAAGGAAGTATCTTCTGTAAGCTCCGTACAGCCTTCATTTGCTAAGATGCCTTCAACTTGCTGCTTCAAGTCATCAGCTTGTGTCATATCAGGTTCAGAGCCTGCTTGCAGATCGCTCATTAATCCGCGTAAACAATCAACGCACTCTAAAAATAAATCAACATGGGCTTTATTAATCTCTCTCTCGCCCGAGCGAATTTCATCAAGTAACGTTTCAACAACATGTGTAAAGCCAGATATTTGCTGAAATCCAAAGGTACCCGCTCCGCCTTTGATAGAATGTGCTGCACGAAAAATTGTATTGATTGTCTCTGCATCAACCTCAGTTAAATCCAGAGCCAATAAACTAGACTCCATAATATCCAAGCCTTCAAAACTTTCTTCGAAAAAGACTTGGTGAAATTGTGAGAGGTCGATGCTCATAGTATTTAACCCAACACTTTCTTAATAGTATTTAATAACTGATC